>JBGSMH010000470.1:0-4208 GCA_041740275.1 Phycisphaerae bacterium | reverse complement strand
GACCGACGCACGTCGCACCGCGGCCCGGCACAGACACGCGCGCGGCTGGTGCTGCTCGATGCGCTGGCGGGCGATGGCGCGACCCATGACATCATGACGCGCGAATCGTCGCTGGATGAGACGACGTTTCTGCTGAAGCAGGCGCTGTCGGTCGGCCAGGCGTGCCGGATCGAGTTCGACGCCAATGGACACCCCGCCCGATCATTCCTGGCAGAGGTCGTCCGCTCCCGCCCCATTTCCGGCGGTCGGTACGAGATGGCGGTCGAGCTGCGCAAGAAGCTGTAAAGCCAGATCCTGCGGAATCGATTCCGTCACTCTTCGAACAGTTTTTTGATCGGATCGGTGATCACCGGCGCGGGGTTGGGGGTGATCCTGGGTTTGTCGATCGATCCGGTGACGCGGACTGCGGTGAATTGGGTCGTCACGCCGCGTATCAGCCCCTGCGCGCCGCCAAACAATGCGCCACCCACATCACTGATCACGGGAATGCCAGTCGATTGGACTGACTTGCCCCAGTCCCCGCTACCGATGACATAAAGACGCAAATCCAGTTGCTCGTCAAAGCCCATTTCACCTTCGCCGCGAATGCGGATGACGTTTGTGGATGTCCCGATTTTTCTGAAGATCAACTTCTGCTGCTCGACCTGAAAATCCGCCCACGCCGATTCGGCGACGAACAGACCTTGTCCGATGCGTAGCAATGAAGTGACCTCGCTGAGGACGGGGACCTTGGCAAACTCGCCGTCGCGAATCCGCATCAACCCGCTGCCGGATACGCTTCGCCAGTCGTTGTTCTGCAGCGTCAAGGCCAGGTCGCCAGAGACCTGGCCTTTCATCTGTTTTTCGGTGTCGGGCGTGATGAAGACCTTAATCGACGCCAGAGAGAGCCCCAGCATCTTGGCGCGCAGGCTCGCATCGCCTTTGCGCAGGACATAGCCCCCCTCGAACTGCGTTTCGCCACCAAATCCTGCGAGTCGACTCGGCCGGAGCGTGAGCGCTTCCGATGTGACATTGATCGTACTGGTCAGTTTGATCTCTTCGTTGAGGTTCCGAAGCGTCAATGACGAGCCATCGAGTAGGACCGACATCGCCAGCGGGTCTGCCACGATTTGGTCAGCCAGGGTTTGTACAGGTTTGGCGACGACAAATAGCGTCGCCGGTTGAGAGAGGATTTCGCGGCTGAGTTCAGTGGGTTCATACGCGATCGCCAGTCGGATCGGGGAGGCGGTCCAGCGCAGGGTTGCCGGGGTGAAGAGGATATTGAACGGCTGCACGCTCGTGCCGGTCTTTCCGAAGCGGGCGTTGAGTTGCTGGAGTCGGAAGTTCACTTCACCGTCGCTGAACGTCGTGGTGAAGGCCAGATCGAGGTCTTCCAAAGGATCGGGCAGCGGCGCGAGGTGGGCTTGGGCGTTGTTTACCGTCAGGGACAGTGTTCCGGACGATTTTTGGGGTTCGATCAGGTGAAAGTTGCCCGACACATCGACACTCGCCGCCCCCGCCACCTGATACTTGGCCAGCAGCGACGTCACTTGCGGCGGGAGCGGGCTTCTTTCCTGATTGGAGGATATCGTCGTCTGGATTTGCAGTTTTTTCAGATCAACCACGAAAGTATCCAGATCGATCGCCCCATTGGCGGCAATCGTGGCCAGACCCCCACTGTTGGCAGTCAGATCGAAATTATACGATGGACCCGTCGGCTGACTGTTGACCAGCACATTCAGGTCACGCCACACCATTGGCGTCTGATCAGGCTTGGCGCGGTTTTCATATTCGATTCGCGCGTCGTCGAGTCGCAAGTGTTTGAGTACAAACACCTGCAACAGCTTGGGGGCTTTTCGGTCACGCCTTTCTTCTTCACTTCGGACCAGTCCTTTCTGTCCGACGATCCCCTGCTGAGTTTCCACGACATGCAACGTCGGGGCGTCGATTTCGACCGATTCGATCCGCAGCGGACCGTCTCCAAACGGCAACTCGGTCAGCTTCAGGCGAAGTTGCCTGAACGAGGCGATGGTCACTTCCAGTTCCCCTTGTTCGGCAACCAGTGCCACGTCATTGACGGTAACGCCGTACGGAAAGACATACTTGATGTCGCCCATGTCGAGCCGGGCACTGAAATTGCCCGAGACGATGGCCTGGAGCTTGGCGTGGATGACGCGCTGGGCGTAGGGACCGCCCCAGTACCAGACGCCTAGGCCAGCGACTCCGACGACGATCACGATCGCGATCGCGAAGATGCCAAGCCATTTGAGGATGCGTTTACTGCGGTGCCGAAACATGGCTGGATCATATACCGACTAAAGTGAGTGGTCAGTGAGCAGAAAATAAAAGACCGCAGGCCGGACATGGATAGTCCGGCCTGCGGTGGTTTTCAGACATTGCAGATCCACCTCAGGTGAGGTGAACGTTTCAGCTTACAGAGCAAGCTGGAACTGGCTGCGGAGGACGACCTGGAGTTCGTCGCTGGCAACATAGCCCAGACCCGAGTCAGACGGACTGCCATCCGGGAGGACGACGACGTCGACAGTGATCTTGGCGTTGTGGCCGAAGAAGTAGTGATTCACGCCAACGGTGATTTCGTTGATCGAATCTTCATCGAGGAAGCCGTAACGACCGAAGACTTCCCAGTTTTCGTCGATCAGGTAAGCGACCTGAGCCATGGCGCCCCAGACGTAATCATCGTCTTCGCCATCTTCGGCCCATACGCCGTAGTACGCTCCGCACAGCGCGAGCTGACCGGCTTCGTACTGGGCATCGATGGTGTGGAACACGGTCTTGTCGCTGCCACCTTCGGTGTAATCAAAGCCACCACCGACAACAAGGAGGTCTTCCTTGTTCTTCATCGAGGTGAAGTCCTGATAGGTCTTCCAGTCACCGAAGAACTTATATTCGACGCGACCTGCGACACCGTAGTTGGCATCGGCGGTATCGTTGAAGTTGGTGTTGTCGCTGTTGGCACCGTCGGTCAACGAGATTTCGGCGTTGATGGTGTCGTTGCCGTACAGCAGCGCGATGCCCTGGACGTAGTCGGTTTGACCGCCACCCAGCACTTCGTTGACCAGCGAGCGGTCGGCCGCCATCTGGCGCGAAGAGCTGATGGTTTCTTCATGGAACACGTTTTCTTTCCACTGACCGGCTCGGATCGACATTTCATCGGCGAACTTGTATTCGACGAAGGCCTTTTCGAGGGTCGGGGTGCCGGACGAACGGCTGAACGCCCAGTTGATGTCGTACTTCAGTTCCTTGGAAAAGGCATTGCCTTTGATCCCGAACTTGGTGCGACGCAGTTCAAAACCCTGGACCGTGCTGGCATCGCCATCGGCTTGGGCTTCGTCGGCGTAGTTGGTTACCGAGCGGAACTGCAGTTGGAAGTAGGGGACGAGCTTGAACTTGCCATCGGCGGAACCAAGGAAGAATTCCTTGCCGTCGAATCCACCGGTCATGCCACCGGACTGCAGCAGTTGGCTGCGGCGTTCGGCGTCATTGAGGACCGTGGCGATGGTTGCCTGGCTCTGGGCCGAGGAAGCTTCCTTGGCTTCGATCTTGGCGACCTTGCTCTGCAGGGCTTCGATCTGCTCGCGCAGTTCTGAAGCGGTAGGTTCGGCGGCGGTCGCGATTGCGCCCATGCCGAGAACGCCGACGAGTGCCGGCACGATCAGTTTGCGGTCGGTCATTGTGATTCTCCTTCGTTATGGGGCTCAATCGAGCCAACCAAAATTACCTGGCCATAGAAGGAAGACCGTACCTTCAAGGCCCAACGCTAAATCAGACAACGTCACCTAAATCCTTTGGGCGACGCGCCGAGACGCTTTTCTGCGGTCCTCCATGACCGAGTTACATATTTCGGATGTTTCAATCCCCGGTCGGCTTGATTCGCCTGCCGGGGGAGGGGCACTTGTTTTGCCCGCGTTCCTTAATCGTGGACCAAACCTGCGGTCCTGACTTTCCCTTGCTTTTCCTTACCTCTGCTCATTCACTGAGCGTTCGTCTTTCTATTTCGACCGAACGACTCATTTTCGTGCAATATTTTGATTCGGTTATGAATGCGTTTGAAAACGGGATACTGGCGATATCACAAAAAGATCGATTTTTCCGCCGATTTGTACGGCAAGCTAGGGATTATGAGCCGCTCCGTCAAGTTTCCATTCGCATCGTGTAAGCGTCCGGTTAATTCCCAAAATTCGACAACAAAAGCCCGTAAATCACACTAT
>JBGSMH010000469.1:0-4812 GCA_041740275.1 Phycisphaerae bacterium | reverse complement strand
GCCTGCAAACCTGCGGGAGCAGATGATACACCCGCTCATTCTCACGTTGCTTGAGGTCTTGAAAGGCATCAACAAAGCCGTGTTTCCGAAGCACTTTGTCACGCCGTTCGTCGAGGGTGAGGATCGTGACGGGTTCGGTATAGGTGGCAAAATGGGCGCGAAAATGGTCGATTACCGCGTTGAAATCGATCCGGCAGGCATCGGCACGGGCCTTGGCCGACTCCATCGGCTCGCCGCGGGCGACGGCGACGTCAATTCCCAGTCCCAGGATCGTTTCAAAGTGCGACTGAAAAAACGGTGCCCAGTGCTCACGCGATTCGTGATCGGTGCGCATATCCCATTCGCACGGGGCATATGCAGACGGATCGGCGAGCTTGATAAACGGTTCCAGTTCGCTCACGCTGACATGCCCCCGTCCACACAGATCACCTGGCCGGAGATGTATTCCCCCGCCTGGCTGCACAGCAGCACTGTCAGACCCGCACAGTCATCCGGATACCCCACCCGGCCGACCGGCATCCACTTACCTTTGTTCTCAATTTCTTCAGGTGTTGGAAAATCCCTTTCATTGCGGTGCGTCACAAACCAACCTGGCGCGATCGCATTGACGGTGATTCCGGTCCCACGATAGGCGTGCATCAGCCCTTTGGTGAAATTATCGATCGCGGCTTTGGTCATGGCGTAAATCGTCATCCCGCCGTTGCCTCTTCGGGCTTGAATGGAGCTGACATTGATCACCCGGCCCCATTTTCGCTCGGCCATTGACGGGACGGTCAGTTGGGCGAGCCGAAACGGGAGCAGCATGTTGCAGTTGATCTGTCGGATCATGTCTTCGACCGGCACATCGGCGAACCGTGCGCCCTGCTGCACACCGGCGTTGTTGATGAGGATGTCGATCGGTCCGAGTTGGGCGAGGGTGTCGTTGACTAGTTTTTCAGCGATGGAGAGGTCGGTCGCGTCGCCGCCGAGTGCGATGGCGCGTCCGCATTCGGCGACAATGGCGTCGGCCTCACGTTGTGCCAGATCCAGTGCGATATCCTGAATCGCGACCGCCGCCCCCGATGCCGCCAGCGCCCTGGCCATGGATAATCCGATTCCTCTTGCGGCACCGGTGACGAGGGCAACCCGGTTTGGGACACTAAAATCAGGCAATTTCATGCGGGCGGCATGTTACCCGGACTCAGCTTTGATTCCCAATCGACCTGTCCGATCGCCGCCAGCACTTCCTGTCCGATGTGCGGCGGCGTGTAAACCGCCTGGGGGACGATGCACAAAATCGGGACCTTGCCGAACCGTTCGATCTGTCGCGGGCTGGTTTCTTCAGCGATCCCCGCTCCATCGGGCGGGTAGCGATTGATAACCACACCGGCAACGTGTACGCCGACCGACCGGAGCGATTCGACAGTCAGGAGCGTGTGGTTGATCGTGCCCAAGCCGGGCCGGGCAACGACGATCGCGGGGATGCCCAGTGCGACGATCAGATCGCGCACTGTATATTTGTCATCCATCGGGACCAGCAGTCCGCCCGCGCCTTCGACGATCATGCAATCGCTATCGGGGGTCATCAATCGGATGGACCGGTCGATCGCTTCAAAATCCATCGGGCGATTGGCGCGCGTCGCGGCAACACCGGGGGCGAGTGGCTCTTCGTACCGGTTCGGACAGATGAGATCCAACGGATGATGCGTGTCGCTGGCGGCGGCGAGGAACTCGGCATCCTCGCTGATCAACCCCTCGCGCGCCCGGTAACAGTCGCTGGCGGCAGGCTTTAGCACCGCAACAGTGCGCCCGCGCGACCGCAGCGTCCGCGCAATTGCGGCGGCGACGAGGGTCTTGCCTACGCCGGTGTCGGTCGCAGTGACGAAGAGCCCGGGGATGGTCAAAGCCGAGACGTTCATCGTTCGATCATCTTGGATTTGATCGTCCCCGCCCCACCGCTGCCGGGAGTGTGGGGGACCGGATCGCCTGAGGCGGCGGTCGGCATAAAATAGTTTTCTTCACGCTGCAGACCGGCAGGATTCGTAAAGGTCGCGATCTTGATTCGGCCGACGGCTACGGTTGCGCCAGTGGTCGTTCGAGCAACCAGTTGGCCATCAAGCGTGGCGGAAAGATCGTCGGTGCTTTCAGGCAACTGAATCAGCGGTACGAGTCGGTAGCCATCGGACGTAGCCAGGTAGCGTTGCGAATCGACAACAAAATCGCCTCGTCGGGTGAACAGATATCCGCCGAAACCGGTTTCGACGATGAAATATCCTTCCCCGTCGATCGCCAGATCAAACGGCCGGTCGCTGGGGGTAAGCGTGCCGCGCGGCGATGACGCACAACCGGCGACAGTCAACAGCCCGAACACAAGGAACATAGCGTGGGTTTTTGTGTTCAATTAGAAATCTCCTGCGATCAGATCGTCGGTTTTCTCAGCAACAGATTCGACAAATCCCAGTTCGCTGATGACTTCATAAAGCATATCGACGATGCGCTGTAAATCATCGGTTTTGATCACCAAAGGCGGGAAGATGACGATGGTGTCGCCGAGCGGGCGGAGGATGATCCCGCGATCGCGCAACAACCGGCAGACGCGCGCGCCGACCCGCGCCTTGGGATCAAACGGGCGATTCTGCTTCGGGTCCGACAGCAGATCGACGCCGACCATGTAGCCTTTTTGTCGGATCTGACCGACGTACGGCAGTTGTCGCAAACGATCGAGCATCTTTGCCAAATTGGGTGCATTTTCAGCGACCCGATCGACCAGCCGATTGGCTTGCATGAGATCGATCGACGCGATGGCGGCGGCGCAAGCGAGCGGGTTGCCGGTGTAGGTGTGGCCGTGGAAAAAGGTCTTGCCCTCGTGCGGGGCACCGAGAAACGCATCAAACACCCGCTTTGTCGCCAGCGTCGCCGCCAGCGGGAGATACCCTCCGGTCATGCCTTTGCCGACGCAAAGCAGATCAGGCGTGACCGCGTCATGGTCGCAGGCGAACATCTTGCCGGTGCGCCCGAACCCGGTCGCGACCTCGTCGGCGATCACCAGCACGTTATACCGATCGGCTAACTCGCGCACGCCGCGGGTAAAGCCGTCGGCGTGGACGATCATCCCCCCTGCCGCCATCACCAGCGGTTCCAGGCAGATCGCGGCGATCGTGTCGTGATGTTTTAGGAGAAGCTGCTCAATCGACTCGAGGGCTGGCTGGGCATAGTGCACCTTAAACAGAAGCGGCATGTAGGGCTTGTGAAACGCGCTGGTCATGCCGACCGACATCGCGCCGGTGGTGTCGCCGTGATAGGCTTCGGCGATGCCGACAAACGTCGTTTTCTCAGGCTTGCCGGTGTTCCACCAATATTGCACCGCCAGCTTAAACGCCACTTCGGTCGCACACGCCCCGTCGCTGGTGAAGAAGACTTTTTCCAGCCCGGTCGGTGCAATATCGACCAGTTTTTTGGACAGGATCGCCACCTGATCGTTGGCCAGGCCCAGTTGGGTGGTGTGGGCGATCCTGGTGAGTTGATTGCGGATCGCGTCGTCGATCGCCTTCACCTGATGGCCATGAACGTTGCACCAGAGCGAGCTGATCCCATCCAGATAGCGTTTGCCGTCTGAGTCGATCAGATAGACACCTTCGCCATGCGTGATGACCAGCGGGGAATCGTCCAGCCATTGGGACATGTGCGTGAACGGGTGCCACACGTGTCGATGATCGAGGGCTTGTAAGTCGGCGGTGGTCATGAGCGGAAAAACACCTTTGACCCCACCGCCAGGTCCAGTTGCGTCGCGGCATATTGATTGCGGACCGCGATCTCCAGCAACCCGCTGCTTCCCACCAACGCAACCGGCTCGCCGATCTCGACATCACTATAGGTCGCCCGCACCTTGCCGATCTCGCGGACATAGGTGTCAGGTGTCAACAACTCCTGCGGCACATTGGTCGTGAGATTGCCAAAATGGTCGATGTGGATGACTTGTGCGTCATCGAGCGAACGGGCGATATCCACTTCCAGCAGCACCGGGCTACCCAGGCGGCGCGTGGGGACCAGTTCGCCTTTACCCGCCCCGATCAGCCCGGCGGCGGGTGCGAGGATGTCTCTGCCATGAAACGTCTTCGATACGCCTTCGGTGGGTCGCCACAGCAGTTCCTGAGTGCTTACTGGATTCAGTCGTCGATAGGCCCAGGTGATCAGCCCGTTGTCGGGTGCCAGTACGGTCTGTCCGTGGATAAGCGCAACCAGCAATTTGCGATCCGTTCCGACCCCCGGATCGACCACCGCGACATGGATCGTCCCGCCCATGAACGCCGATAGTGCCCGCTCCAGCGCGATTGACCCGGCCAGCACGTCCTGAGGCGCGATCTGGTGCGTGATATCGACCAACGTCGCGTCCGGGCAGTGTCGCAGGACGGATGCCTTCATTTCCGCCACATACGCATCGGCGAGTCCGAAATCGGTGATGAAGGTGATGATCGGGCGAGCGGCAGACATAGGATGGTCAATGTAGTCCGCGTGGATACAATTGACAAAGGGAGTTTGTCATGCCGACGCCGCTGGACCCATCCGCCAAACAAGATCGCATGGTCGAAGACCAGATTGTCGCGCGAGGGATTCGCGACGAGCGGGTGATCGAGGCGATGAAATGGGTGCCGCGCGATCGGTTTTTCCCGGATGATGTCGTGTCGCACGCCTTCGATGACGCCGCCGCCCCGATCGGGCACGGGCAGACGATCAGCCAGCCGTATATTGTGGCGTTGATGAGCGAAACACTGCGGGTTGAGCCGCATCACAAGGTTCTGGAAATCGGCACGGGCAGCGGATATCAGGCCGCCG
>JBGSMH010000468.1:0-4466 GCA_041740275.1 Phycisphaerae bacterium | reverse complement strand
TGACTATGCGACGCCCAAATACTCCCAGCACATGCAGACCCAGGCGCTGGTGCAGGCCCTCAAGACCGGCGGGTATGACGCCGCGTTCGGTGGGGCAAGACGCGATGAGGAAAAGGCCCGTGCCAAGGAACGCGTCTACAGTTTTCGTGACAAATCGATGCAGTGGGATCCCAAAAACCAGCGCCCGGAGCTTTGGAGTCTCTACAACGGCAAGGTCAACCCCGGCGAATCGATCCGCGTCTTCCCATTGAGCAACTGGACAGAGTTAGACGTCTGGCAATACATCCATGCCGAGAATATCCCGCTCCCGCCCCTCTATTTTGCCGCCGAGCGACCAGTGGTGCAGCGGTCGGGTCAGTGGATCGTCGTCGATGATGACCGCATGCGTCTGACGGCCGAGGACCGAATCGAACACAAGGTCGTACGTTTCCGCACGCTTGGCGACTACCCCCTCACCGCCGGTGTCGAATCCACCGCCAAGAGCGTGCCTGAAATCATCCAGGAAACCCTCCTCGCCCGGCGCTCTGAGCGCCAAGGCCGACTCATCGACTACGACGAGGCCGGTTCGATGGAGCAAAAAAAACGCGAGGGGTATTTCTAATTCAAGATCATCTGGACTTCTGACCATGACCGAAACCGACCTGATCGACAGCGACATCGACACTTATCTGGATCGAAACCAGCGGAAAGAGCTTCTGCGGTTTTTGACCTGTGGATCGGTGGATGATGGAAAATCCACGCTGATTGGCCGACTGCTGCACGACACCAAGGGCATCTACGAAGACCAGTTGGCGGCGATTACCAAGGATTCGATCCGGCACGGCACCACCGGTGCTGGCGAGGTCGATCTGGCGCTCCTCACCGACGGGATCAAGGCCGAGCGCGAGCAGGGGATCACGATCGATGTTGCGTACCGATACTTCTCAACCGACAAGCGTAAGTTCATCATCGCCGACACCCCCGGCCACGAACAATACACCCGCAACATGGCCACAGGTGCATCCACCTGTCATCTGGCGATCATCCTCATCGACGCCCGACATGGCGTGGCGACGCAGACGCGCCGTCACTCGTACATCGTCTCACTGTTGGGCATCAAGCACGTCGTTGTCGCGATCAACAAGATGGATCTGGTCGGCTATTCACAGGCACAGTTTGAGCAGATCAAATCCGACTACACCGGGTTTGTCGCCAAACTGGGTATCCCTGATGTGCAGTTCATCCCGATGTCGGCACTCAAGGGCGGTAACGTGGTCGAACGCAGTACGCAAATGCCCTGGTATTTCGGCCCGCCGCTGCTGAATCATCTGGAGAGCGTGCATATCGCCGGCGATCGGAACATGGAGGATTTTCGGTTTCCGATCCAGTATGTGCTGCGTCCAAATCTGGATTTTCGCGGATTTGCCGGAACCATTGCTTCGGGCATTGTGCGCAAAGGTGATGCGATTGTCGCGCTCCCGTCAGGACAGAAAAGCCGCGTCAAGTCGATCGTCACTTTTGATGGTGAGATCGACGAAGCCTTCGCGCCGCGCGCCGTCACGCTCACGCTCGAAGATGAAATCGACCTGTCGCGCGGCGACATGCTGGTCACACCCGGCAATGAACCGCACGTTGCCAGCCAGGTCGAAGCGATGGTCGTCTGGATGAACGAAAAGCCCCTCGTTCCCGGCCGATCGTATTGGATCAAACACACCACGCGCACCGTCAGCGGCGAGATCGCCGAGATTCGTCACGGTATCGACGTCAACACGCTGGATCGCAAACCCGCGACCGAGTTGGCGATGAACGAAGTTGGGCATGTGGTGTGGAGTTTGAATCAACCACTGGTGTTCGATCCGTACAAAGCCAATCCCGCCGTCGGGGCGTTTATCATCATCGATCGACTCAGCAACAACACGGTTGGCGCGGGGATGATCCTTGAACACACCGATCGGCGCAGCCAAGGCGATCTGTGGCAACAGCAGCCCGTGGCGGGCAAGCTAAAGCAGAAATCCAGCCACATCCCCGTCGCTGCGCGTCAGGAGCGCTTCGGGCACAAACCGGCGACCGTTCTGATCTATGGTTTGACCGGATCGGGCAAAGCGACGATCGCCTACGCGCTGGAAAAGCGTCTATGGGAGATGAACCTGGCAGTGACCGCGATCTACGGGCCGGACATGCGGCAGGGATTGTGTCGCGACCTAGGCTTCACCGCCGACGATCGAAGCGAAAATCTGCGAAGAAGTGCCGAAGTCGCCAAGCTCATCAACGAGACGGGTCTGATTTGCGTCGCCGCGTTTGTCGCACCACATGATGCGGTGCGTCAAAAGGCCCGAGATGTGATCGGTGCCGATCGTTTTATTAGCGTCTATCTAAAATGCCCGATCGAAGTCTGCCGATCGCGCGACAAGAGCAGTGCCTACACGCTGGCCGACACGGGGAAGATCACCCAATTCCCCGGTGTGACCGCGGCGTTTGAAGAACCGTCCGATCCCGATCTGGTCCTGGAGACCGATCGGCTGGATGTCGAGCAGTGCACCGATCAGATCGTCGAACTTCTGGTCAAACGCGGCGTCGTGCCTGCCTGATCGCCGATTGATGCGGCATGTCGCGTTTTTGGTGATATATTTGCGGGCATGGAACCGGTCGCTCAAACAGATGTCACTGGGAACGAATGGATGAACGTTCGATCAGTCGATCGAACGCACCTGGACTCGCTCAGGCCGCGTCAGGATGTGCTGGCTGAGGCAAATGAGGGGATCGAAAAATACAGAAAATCTGACCTTTCGATCAGACTGACCGATGCCGCAGACCAAAGGTCACTGGTGGGCGCGCAGGTCACGATCGAACAGGTATCCCATCAGTTCGACTTCGGCTGCAGCAGCGGTTTTGTGCTTTCAGAGACGCGCGAAGACCCGGTTAAACAGGCCCGTGCCGCCCTCTTTGTCGATCTATTCAACTGCACGTCGGCCAAGTGTTATTGGGACGAATGCTGGCATCAGCCGATCGAACAACACCAGGGCGTGCGCGTCACCCGTACGTTTCTGGATGAGATCGACTGGGCGATCGCCAACAACCTGCGGGTTCGCGGGCACCCACTGGTCTGGACGGTCCCCAAAGCGATCCCACAATGGGTGCGCAAATATCCGTACGAAAAGCAGTTGCAGTTGATGGAGCATAACCTTCGCTCGCTCATCCAGGCGACCAAAGGCCGGGTCAAACTGTGGGATCTGGTCAATGAGATGCTGTGGGAGCCGAGCCTGCGAAATCTGCCGAAGCGGGAATGGCCTCACATCGAATCGGTCGATGAGATGCTGACGTACATCGAACCGGCCATCCACTGGGCGCGACAGGAGGACCCGACCTCGACTTATGTGCTGAACGACTACGGGCTGGAGATCAATCTGGTGAAGATCAATGATCTTACCGTCACCGCGTCTGAGCAGCGCCGGCGCTATCGGGACTTGCTGGAGGAGATGCACAAACGCGACTGTGCCCCGGACGCCATCGGCACGCAGATGCACGACAACACTTGGGTCCCTGCCGACCTGTTCAAGAAGGTGTTGGATGAGTTGGCGACCACGGGCGTGCCGGTGCAGGTCAGTGAGTTTTGGGCGCATGACAACGCCTGTCCACATGTCGCAACATTGTCGCCGGAGCAGTTGCGCGATGCGCGCATTCAGTATCTGACGGACTGCTACACCATCGCGTTTGGGCACCCGCGAGTGAACCATTTCACCTATTGGGGCAGCAAAGAGTTTTTCGAGGACTCGGATAAGTTATCGAAGAATTACAAAGCCGCATGGCTGCCCAGCAAGGACTATCAGACGCTGCACCAATTGATCCGCAAGCAATGGTGGACACCAACGCAGTCATTGACGACCAACGGCACCGGCGAGGCCGCCGCCCGTGTCGGGCATGGGCGATACCGCGTGAGTGTGCGTCGAGCGGGCAATCGCAACTGGAACACCGAAATCGACGTCCACGGCCGTCAGTGTCGCATCGATCTATCGGTATTGTGATCCGCCGATGACGTGGCCGGCTCAATGGACTTGAATGTAGATATAGACCAGTACGCCCACCCACGCCACGAACAGTGTGCTCGTCACCACGAGTGCGGCGCGTTGCGGGCGAAACGGTCGGGCGACGGGCATCGGCGGGGTCGGTTGGCTCACGCGTTCACCGTATCGGGCTTGATTCGATAGCCGGCCTCGAACGCCTTGCGGAAATCGTAGACGCCGCGGAAATCTTCCAGCGAATCCTCATCGCACCTGGCCAGCATCTGCGCGTCGATCAAAGCGTAGACGATCCGGCCAAAATCCATCGTGCTGACTATGCCCCACCGTTCGAGCACGGTTCGCGCCAGCATCCCCCAACGCTCAAGCGCCATCTGCCTCAGTCCCTCGGCCAGTTCCGCGCCGGTAATGTGCCGCGGCTTCTTCGTTTCGCCGAACAACCGCTTGGCGGTGAATCCGATGCCCTCATGG
>JBGSMH010000467.1:0-4449 GCA_041740275.1 Phycisphaerae bacterium | reverse complement strand
GGGCAGTAGGCAGTGTGCAGGAAAGGCTTGGCTCAGTTCTGCATACTGCCCACTGCAAACCGCCCACTGCCCACTCCTCCCTTGCACATCCGACCCATCTACGTTTGAATCTCCGCATGGCCGACGCAACCCATAGTTATTATGACTGGCAGGTCTCGACGTTATTGCTCGCGTACGACGTGATTGATCCGATCGGCCGCGACGATAACGATCGGCTCAATGTCCGGCAGGCCGAGGTCGAAAAAGAGCTGCACGAGATGGCGCACCGGGTCATCCCGCCCGCCTATCGAGATCACCCGCAGATGGAGTTTCCCCCGGCGGTGGTCATGCTGCTCACCCGCGCCACCCTCGCGCGAGCCAATCAGATCGTCGGCAACTAAAGTCCAAACGAACATGGCCAAGGTACACCTGCTCAGCGCCGCTCCAACGTGCAAACCGCCCCGGTTGGACCGGCTGGCGGCGCTTCGGATTGTCGAAGAGTCGGCGGTCAAGGATCGCTTTGGCGTGCATCAGACGACGCCAGAACCGGACCAGGCGGACATCATCCTCTTCGTCGAAACCAACAACGACGACGCCGGCTCCGGGCCGTTCTTTGAATGGATTCTGCGGCACCCGGTCTACCGTAAACATGCCGCTAAGTGCTTTATCCACAGTGGGATGGATCACATCGTCCCGATCTTGCGCGGCATCTATCCTTCGATCGAAAAACACCGGTATGACCCCCGGCGAATGCGCTCGGGCTCGTACCTGCTGAAAAATGAGTTTCTGGATGCGTCGCATCGCAACGAAGTCTTACCCAAGTGGCTTGGCTCGTTCATCGGCTCAGCCCGGTCGGATGTGGTGCGGCAGCGACTGCTCAAGCTTCAGGATGATCGGCTATTGCTCAAAGACAACTACGAAGGCTTCATCGCCGCCATCCGGGCCAAGAACACCGAAGGCGTGAACGCGTTCAAGCGGCAATATGTGGATGGACTGCTGGAGAGCAAGTTCGTGCTATGTCCACGCGGGATTGGTGTGTCGAGTATCCGGCTTTTTGAAGCGATGGAGGCCCAGCGCGTGCCCGTGATCTATGCCGATGATTGGGTTCCGCCGGATGGGCCCGACTGGGACGCCTGCTCGATCCGCATCGCAGAAGGAGATGTGGAGCGGACGGTGGAAATCCTCACTGCCGCCGAGCCACGCTGGGCACAGATGGCGGCCAGCGCGCGGACCGAATGGGAAACCTGGTTTGGTGATGAGGTAATATTCCATCGCCTCACCGAAACGTGCCTGTTGTTACAAAAATCAACTCACAACGAAAGCCTGGCACGACTCAGCGCGCGACTAAATCTGTTGCACCCCAGATCGTTCAGGCGCTTCGTACGGGCAAGAAAGCGCTATTGGCGGGCGCTTAAGAACGAATGATTGACCTGCTGTGGTCTTCGACTTAGCGTAGTCGGCTCAAATAGGAGCCACGCCGCATGATCGTCACCCCGCCGCAAGTATCTAGAGAGCTTAAGACCGTCCAATTCGATGCCGATCTGGTCATCGTCGGCGGCGGGATGGCGGGATCATGTTGCGCGATCACCGCAGCACGATCCGGGCTTCGCGTCGTGCTCGTGCAGGATCGTCCACTGCTGGGCGGCAACGCATCGAGCGAAGTGCGACTCTGGGTGCTGGGCGCGACCTGTCACATGAACGCCAACCAACGATGGGCCCGCGAAGGCGGGGTCATCGACGAGATCCTGGTCGAAAACCTCTATCGCAATCCCGAAGGCAATCCACTGATCTTCGACACCGTGCTGATGGAAAAAGTGGTCGAAGAATCCAACATCACACTGCTGTTGAATACCGCAGTTTTTGAAGTGGACAAAGACCCCGCCGACCCGGATCGCATCACTGCGGTTCGCGGTTTTTGCAGCCAGAACAGCACACGATACGAACTGCGTGCCCCATTGTTTCTCGATTCGTCCGGCGACGGAATTGTCGGCTTTCTGGCAGGGGCGGCGTTTCGCATGGGGGCTGAAAAGCGCGATGAGTTCAACGAATCCTTTGCGCCCACCGACGCATACGGCGAATTGCTCGGGCATTCGATCTACTTCTACTCCAAAGATGTCGGCCACCCGGTGAAGTTTGTCCCTCCCAGCTATGCAATCAAGAACGTCCCCGAGCGAATCCCCCGCTTTCGCGCGTTTGATGCCAAGACCTATGGCTGTCGCCTGTGGTGGATCGAGTACGGCGGGCGACTGGACACCATCCACGAAACCGAGACCATCAAATGGGAACTGTGGAAAGTCGTCTACGGCGTTTGGGACTACATCAAAAACTCCGGCGCACACCCCGACTCGGCGAATCTCACACTTGAATGGGTCGGCACCATCCCCGGCAAACGCGAGAGCCGACGCTTTGAAGGCGACCACATGCTCACGCAAAGCGACGTTCTCGATCGCCCAAATTTCGACGACGCCGTCGCGTTTGGCGGGTGGAGCATCGATCTGCACCCCGCCGACGGGGTTTTCAGTGAGCGCAAAGGGTGCAATCAATATTTGCCGCGCGGGATTTATCAGATCCCCTATCGAACGCTCTACAGTCGCAATGTCCGCAACCTGTTCATCGCTGGCCGGATCATGAGCAGCAGCCATGTGGCGTTCGGATCGACGCGCGTGATGGGTACGGGTGCACATTGCGGGCAGGCAATCGCGGTCGCCGCCAAGGTTTGCACCGAGCAGCACTGTTTGCCGCGTGACATTCTCAGCGGGACGCGGATGCGCGAGGTGCAGACGCGCTTGCATCGACTCGGGCAACACATCCCCCGGCATGTGCCGCACGATCCTGCCAATCTCGCCGAACATGCCAAAGCGACCGCCAGCAGCAATTTTGCGATGCGCGCATTTCCGCGCGGGTCAAATATCCTCGACACCGATCGAGTGGTGGCACAGATGATCCCGCTGCGCGCCGGCGCGATCCCGGCGATGACGATCTGGGCGGCGGCGACCGAATCGACCAGCGCGACCATTGAGTTTCGAGTCAGTGAGCGACCCGATGATTACACGCCTGATGTCATCCTCGGAACCGTTGATGTTCCCGTGGCCGCTGGGGACGTCACGCCCATTCGCGTTGCGGCCGACATCACGATGCCGCATGACGGTTATTTGTATCTGACGGTCAATCCCAACCCCAAGATGCGACTATACACCTCGCCGCAGCGGGTGAGCGGCGTGCTGCGCCTGGGCTTTCGCATGACCGAAAAACTCAGCGATCTGGGATACAAGGATTACCCGCGTTTCACCCCGCCCCGTCGGCCGGACGGGGAGAATCTGGCGATCACCATCGACGCCAAATCGGATTGTTTTGATGCCGAGAATGTGCTGGGCGGTTTTCAGCGTCCCACCGCGTTGCCCAATGCGTGGGTCGCTGACGTGTCCGATCCCGCACCGAGTCTGAAACTCCAATGGCCAACCGCGCAGTCGATCCGCAAGGTCGATATTTTCTTCGATCCCGATTATGACCACGCGGTGGAGAGCGTTTTGTTCGGACAGCCCGAGCGCACCATGCCGTTCTGCGTGAAGCATTTCCGCGTGCGCGATGATCGCGGGCAGGTGCTGGCGGAGGTGAACGACTGGCATCAGGCACTTTGGAGTTGGACAGGCCCGTCGTCGGTAAGCACGTCGTCGCTGACGATCGAGATTCTGGAAACCAACCAAAGCGAAACGCCCGCGGCCATCTTTCAGGTGCGGGCGTACGCGTGATCCAAATTGTCTCGACTCTGATTATTCCGGCTTAACCGACGCCGCTGAAGTGGGCAGCAGGCTGGCGGGGGTCAGCGTGCTCGTGATGCTGCCTTTGATCAGCCCGGAGGGGTCGATCTGTGTGGCATCGGTCGGCTTGATGAACTTGATCCGCCGAACTGGGTCTTCAACGACATCGCCGCGAATACCGATGAACATGCCTTCGAGCTTGATGACGCTGGCGTCGTCGGTGTTGACATAGACGACGGTTCGCCCGCTGGCGGGGTCGGTCAAACGATAGAGCATTCGCCCGCCGTACGGGAGTGCGGATTGCCGCAGTGTGCCGGTCGCGGCAAACTGGGTGATCTTCGCCTCGTCAATGCGTTCCTTGATCTCTGTTCCTTCGGCTTCCAGCGGCTTGGACTGTGCCGCGAGTTGATCGCGAAGGCGCTTGGTCTCTTCATACTGAACCAACGCTTCTTTGCGGATCTTCAATCCCTGCACACGGAACTCTGCCATCCGCAGCATCGACTCAGGCACTTGCTTGGCCGCAACGACCTTTCCATACCCGGCGAGCAATTCGTCGATCGGCTGCTGTTCGAGAGGCAGTTTGCTGGTTTGATCGAACCGGGCTTCGAGTGCATCGAACTCCGCCTCGCCGGCGCTGGCGACCGGAACGGTGGTCGGCTTCGTAGTGTCGGTGTTGGTCGCGACAGCGGTATCAGTCGCGGTGGGCGGCTTC
>JBGSMH010000466.1:0-3740 GCA_041740275.1 Phycisphaerae bacterium | reverse complement strand
GCTGGTGCGGATGATCGGCAGGCCGACGGTGAGGTTGACGGCCTTGTCGAACGCAAGCAGTTTGACCGGGATCAATCCCTGATCGTGATACAACGCCACCACCGCATCAAACTTCCCATCCCGGGCGGCGATGAACACCGTGTCTGATGGATACGGGCCGGTCGCGTCGATGCCCTGCTCTCTGGCCATGAAGATCGCGGGGGAAATGATCCGCTCTTCCTCATCGCCAAACGCGCCGTTCTCTGATGCGTGCGGGTTGAGCCCGCAGACCGCGATGCGCGGCTTGGGGATGTCGAACCATTCGACCAGCGCCTTGTGGACCATCTCGATCGGATGAAACACCGCGCCGATGTTGAGCCGTCCCCACAGACCCATTAGCGGGATGTGTGTGGTGGCGAGGATCACCTTCAGCGGCCCGCCAGCGAACATCATCGCGTATTGTCGCGTGCCGGTGCGCTCGGCGAAGAGTTCGGTATGGCCGGGGTAGTTGTAGCCGGCCAGGTGCCAGCTTTCCTTGGCGATCGGTGCGGTGACGACGGCATCGACGATGCCTTGCTTGGCGGCATCGATGGCGTCGAGGCAGAACTTCATCGACGCCTGCCCGCCGATCTTCGACGGGCCGCGGATCGTATTGCCTAATAGCGAGAACTCGTCAAAGTCGTCGTAATCAACGACCACGACATCATGCCCGTAATGCTTGAGATTCCCGCCAAATGCGTCGCGCCACCAGAAGACATCGAGTTCCGCCAAGTCCGCGGCGTAGTTGAGGATTTCGTTCATGCCATAGATGACGAACCGCGCCCGCCGACGCAGCGAAGCATCGCTGAGCGCCTTGACGATGACCTCCGCGCCGATCCCGGCGGGGTCACCCATACTGATGGCGATGGTGGGGCGGTGGGGCATATCAATTCAAATGTGGAATGTTGAATGTGGAGTGTGGAATGAATGCTGAAACGCTTTCATTTCACATTACACACTTCACACTACACATTCCCAACTCATTCCTTTCTCATCTCCATAAACGTAACAATCTGTTTCGCGATCATGTCGCACTCGATATTAAACGCCCAGCCGATCTGGCGGGACGACAGTGTGGTCAATTGTAGCGTGGTCGGGATGAGTGTGATATCGAATCGGCGATCCGACAGCGACGCGATCGTCAGGCTCACCCCATCCACCGCGACCGATCCCTTGGGTGCAAGATACTTGGAGAGAGACGCCGGGGTTTCGATCGTAAACCGCCACTCGGCGTCGGTCGCGATCCGATTGACCAGCACGCCCTTGCCATCGACGTGTCCTTGCACAAAATGCCCGTCGATGCGCGATCCGGCACGCAGGCTGCGCTCGACGTTGATCGGATCACCCGCGCGGAGCAGGCCGAGGTTGGTCTTGTCCAGGGTTTCACGAATGCAATCGAAATGCAGCTTGGCCGGTTCGAGTTGGGCGACGGTGAGACAGCAGCCGTTGCAGGCGACGGATTCGCCGACGACCAGATCGTCCCACGGATTGGCCACCACCAGTCGGCGGCCGCCGGGGTGGTCGGTGGTGGACAGAACCTCAATCGTGCGTTCAACGATGCCGGTAAACATGATCGCAAGATACCGCGCAACCGTTGGCCGGGACAGTCGAAGGCGGCGTCGTGGCAAAATCGCGGGATCGGGGTAAAACAAGCCCATGCCCATCTTTCGCGCCCGGCATTTGGCGACACTGTCTGGTCCTGTCATCAACGATGGCTGTGTCGTCGTTAATGACGATCGGATCGTGTCGGCCGGTGCGTATTGCGACATCCGGCCGACAAGCGTTGACCAAGATATCGACGGCGTGCTGATGCCCGGGCTGATCAATTTCCACACGCACCTAGAACTGACCAACATCCGACGTCCGGCGTCGTCCGGTTCATTTGTCGATTGGATCCTGACGATCAGCCCCCTGATTCGCGGCGACAAGGCCACCTTCGCACAGCGACGCGCTGATGCGGTGCGGCAGGGGATCGCACAGTGCATCCAGTTTGGCGTGACCCGTGTTTGGGATATCACACAAAACGTCCACATCGTTCGGCCAGTGCTGGAGGAATCGGGAATCCGGTACATCAGCTTTGGTGAATGCCTGGGGATTGGCGAGCGTCGGCCGCGGTTCGATTTGCTGCTGACGGACGCGATCAGCACCCAACACAGCCCGGCAGCTTCGATCGGCGTTTCGCCGCATGCACCCTACACCGTCGATAGCGAAGGCTTGCAGAATGTGATCGAACAAACCAAAGCCGACGGACTGCCCGTGATGATGCATCTTGCCGAGACGCCCGATGAAGCCGCATTTCTGCTCGATCATTCCGGCCCGCTGGGAGAGATCTATCGACGGCTAGACATGGACCCTGGTCCTGCGCCCGGTTTTTCCGGCGGACCGATCGCGTGGTTGAATACGATGGGTGCAAATTCCATCCATGCGGCACATGTAAACTATTGCAGTGACGCGGACATTCAGATGTTGAAGCAGATGAACGTGACGGTGGTGTGGTGTCCGCGGACGCATACCTATTTCGGGCACCCGCCGCACCGGTGGAAAGAGATGTGCAAAGCCGGCGTGGCGGTGCGGTTCGGGACCGACAGTTGCGCCAGCTCGCCGGACCTGAATCTGGTCGATGATTTGCGGCTGGTGCTTCGGCAGTGGCCGGATGTCGAGCCGATGGATTTGTTTCGTCGGGCGGCGGGGGAAATACGCGCGGGTGAGTTCGCGGATATGGTCGCGTTTCAGACCGCCTCTACGGACCCGCTGACGCAAATACTGCAAACGCCCGACATGCTCCCAACACACGTCTGGGTCGGGGGAAAACTGATCAAACCCTAAGCCCCGGTTTCGGGCGGGTGTCCGGACTTCAATTTTGCGGGGGCAGTATGAGTTTGCTGATAGACTTCCCAAAGCGAATCGATATCGACGGCGGGCAGATTGTTCATTGCGGTCGGTAGACCGAATGCCGGGATCGTCGCACAGATTTGCGGCGTGGCGATCTGTATCGCCAGATCGCCGAGCGACTGGGCGCGTGAAACGATCGCCACGCCCGCGTTACGTGCCGCCTCAAAGGTGCGATAGCGCAGGCTCATGTCGGGCGCGGAGTAGGGCGCGATGATCGCGTGAATTGGCGCGTTTCCCGCGATCCACTCGGCCTCCAGCGGGTCGTGAACCTCGATCGCAAAAAATCGACACAGCCCCCGATCACGCATCTGCATCAGCCGATGGGTCGGCCAGCCGACTTTGAGGTCGCTGGCGAGCAGGTCTTGCACGATTAGCACGTCACAAGTGGTTCGTCCGAGTGCGCTGAGTCGGTCGATCACGATCTGATCGGCGCGACGTTCGAGGGCCTCTGGACCGATCTCCAGCGCGCACCAGTTCGCATCGCCAACCGCGTGCGGGCCGATCGATCGCCAGCAAAACGGGGTGGTCAGGCCGGTTCGGCCGAAGATTCGCGGGCTGATTACCATCAGCCGCAATGTCCGTTGGATTGAGCCTTGTTGACCGCCGCATGGATCTGATCGCGAACTCGCTTGGGCGATGAAACGGTCTGCCACAGCATCATCGGGTGATCCGCAGAGTTGATCTCAATTGATCCCTTGCCCATCAGGCGTTCGCTCATGGTGCGGTAAAGGCGTACGCCCGATACTTTGCGAAGCGGGATGGTATGAGTCTGAAAATCAAAGACCCCCGACAGCCGGATTAGTCGCAGGTTGGTGATCAGATAATATCGG
>JBGSMH010000465.1:0-3375 GCA_041740275.1 Phycisphaerae bacterium | reverse complement strand
TATGTTAACATCACGCAGATGCTTGCTGATGCTGCGAGAGTCGCCGGGGGATCGACGAACATCGACGGTAAGCTTCGAATCGAGGGTGTACCCGGCGGCGATTACTATGTCTTCGCGATGTTGGACGCCAGTACTGGATTTGTCCTTTGGGCGATTCCGATCCGCGTCAACGGCGGCGAGGTTTCCGTCGAATTGTTTAACGATACGTCGCTTGTGGTCAAAACGCGGTAGCTTTCGCGATTTACCGACTGGTATACCCCCCCCTCCCCCCTACCACCCGAAAAAATGCGACGCGGATAGACAGGCGGTATCCCCGCCCAGCCGCCGGTCCGCTACCGGGGGGGGCTATGGCATGGCCAGCCGTGGCGCATCAGTAGGCCAGATCGTCGGATGGTCGATCACGTTAGGTTCTCCCCCGGTCGGCCAGTTCGGGGTTCACTCCAACGAGACCACCCCCGGTATGCAACTGCCTTTCCTTTAACGGCATGGGTGGAGAACGTGGATCATGCTGAGCTTGCAGGGAGGATAGACCCGATCCCCCGCCGCCGCCGATCTGGAGCTTATCACCGCGCCGGGTAGCACTGGGGTAGCACTGAACTTTTTGCCACGACAGACCGCTGGCGGGGAAAGTTGCGAATCACACTGGTTTTACGGGGGATCTTTGAATGCCTGAACCAGGACTTGAACCTGGAACCCGCTGATTAAGAGTCAGCTGCTCTGCCAATTGAGCTATTCAGGCGAATCGAGTCAGGCATTTTACTGCATCAAGACGCGATTTCAAGAAACGATCAATCCGATTTCGACTTTTTTGGCTTGTGATCCGACTTGGGCGATGCCGATTTGTCGGCGGATTTGGGTGCAGACGGCGCGTCGGATTTGGTCTCAGATTTGCCTCCGGCCTTGGTGTCGGGTTTGGAATCCGACTTTGATTCCGACGCAGGCTTTGCGGCATCGGCGTCTTTCTTGGCGGCATCGGTGTAGTTCTTGGAACGATAATCGGTCTCGTAGAAGCCGCCGCCTTTGAAGAGGAAACCGGCACCGGTGCTGATCTTGCGACGCACCTTCTTCTTGTTGCACTCGGGGCACAATTTGATCGCGGGCGCGGTGATCGATTGAAACTTCTCGAACTCGTGCTCGCAGGCGTCGCAGATGTATTCGTAAGTGGGCATGTTGTTCTAGCGATGAGTAATGACGCTTACTTTCCTTTCGAGACGACGACCAATGCGGAGCGGACGAGCTTGTCGTTGAGCATATAGCCGGTTTGTGCCAGTCGCGAGATGGTGCCCTCGGGTTGGTCGCTGGGTTCCTGCATGACGGCCTGATGGATCGTGGGGTCAAACGCATCGCCGGGTTTGGGCGCAACAGTTGCGACGCCGGAACGCTTGAGCAGGTCGAGCCACTGATCGTGGACCAGTTGCACGCCCTTGAGGACCGACGCGGTATCGGTAGCGTTAGGATCGACGTTGATCGCGCGCTCGATGTTGTCGATCAACGGGAGCTGGCTTTCGATGAACTTGCCGAGTTGATACTGCACGCGTGTCTCAAGGTCTTGTTCGAGGCGCTTGCGCGCGTTCTGGAAGTCGGCCTGAGCGCGGGCGAGTTTTTCAAAAAGCGCGTTCTTTTCGGCGCGAAGGTTCTCGATCTCCGATGCCTCATCGGCGGCAGCGGGTGCGAAGTCGGATTCGTCAATCGATTCTTCAGGGTCGAGGTTGTCGTTTACGTCTTGGCTCATAACACACTTTCAGGTTTGTTTTGGTTTGATGCGAATCACGCGACATCGTGCGGATTGTTCCGACGCTAATCTCCCGTGACCGCACCTTTGATTTTATCCCAGAAACCCTTCTTCTGCGGCATGACCTCGTGGTCTTCGGTCCCGGCGAAATCACGCAGCAACTGTTTCTGTTTCTCGCTCAATTTCTTGGGAATTTCGATCACGACTTGCACGATCTCATCACCCGATTTGTGCGAGCGAACATCGGGCAAACCCTTGCCTTTGATCTTGAACACTTCGCCGTGCTGCGTGCCGGCGGGGATGTCGATGGTCTCGTTCTGCTTGAGCGTCGGGACTTCAACCTCCGCACCGAGCGCGGCCTGCGTGAAACTGATCGGGACCTGACACACGATGTCATTTCCATGACGCGTGAAAACCTGATGCGGCTTGACGGTGATGTAGCAATGCAGATCACCTGCAGGCCCGCCGTTCTCACCGGGCTCGCCTTCGCCACCGATGCGGACGGCTTGTCCTTCATGCACACCAGCAGGGATGCGAACGGTCACGACACGTTTACCAGCGACACGTCCAACGCCACCGCAATCGGGACATTTGTCTTTGATCATCGTCCCGCGGCCGCGACATTGCGGGCAGGTGGTGACCATGCGGAACATGCCACCGAATCCCTGTTGTGCGACGCGTCCCTGCCCGCCGCACACATTGCAGGTGACGGGACCGGACCCCTTCTTAGCGCCGGATCCGTCACAGGTTTCACAGACTTCCTGTTTTTCGAACTCGATGGTTTTCTCGGCACCGGATGCCACTTCGGAAAGTGACAATTCGACTTGTGTTTCCAGATCGAAGCCGCGTGTGGGTCGATTGGTCGCGCCACGCGGCTGTTGTCGTCCGCCGCCGCCAAACCCACCAAACCCGCCGCCGAAGATATCTTCGAACATCGAGAAGATGTCGCCGACATCCATGCCGGAAAAATCGTGGGCCTGGCCTTGGACGCCCTGGTGCCCGAATTGGTCGTAGCGTTTGCGTTTGGCTGGATCGCCGAGGACTTCGTAGGCCTCGGCACACTGTTTGAACTTGATCTCGGCTTCCTGATTGCCGGGATTGCGGTCCGGGTGGTACTGCATCGCCAGTTTGCGGTACGCGCGCTTCACCTCATCGTCGCCGCTGTTGCGAGCGATGCCGAGGACTTCGTAATAGTCGAGCTTGCTAGCGGCCATTGCTTTTTTTTACCACAGAGTCTGATGAATCACAGAGCTGCGCCGGCCATTCCCCGTGGCACGGGTTTCCAACCCGCATTTCAGTTCGTTTGTGGACACACGGGTTGAAAACCCGTGCCACAATATGGGTTAGTAACCATCCGACCAGAACCAACCCGCCGGGCACCATATGAGGAACGCACGAGGCACGGAGACACGTTTCGATCGCTCGCTTCGTGTCTCCGTGCCTCCGTAGTGAAATACTTCAATCAACTAAACGAGCTTTCAGCTTACGCAACCGCGTCGGCGACGAGGTTGGTGGGCTTGCCGTCCTTTTCCTTCAGTTCGGTGATCAACACGTCGGTGGTCAACGCCAACCCGGCAACGCTCGCGGCGTTTTGCAGGGCGGTTTTGTTGACCTTGGCGGGGTCGATGATGCCGAACTTGTAC
>JBGSMH010000464.1:0-2323 GCA_041740275.1 Phycisphaerae bacterium | reverse complement strand
TCCGGCGCATTCTTTTATCACTCAGAAGAGGCGTTGATACGCGTACGCGTTGTGCGGTGTCTTTTGTAGGGCACGCTATTGCGTGCCGCAATTCCCGGCACGCAATAGCGTGCCCTACAAATCGATCGCTTGCACTGAAGTAGCCGCCGCCGCTGAGTTGATCTCCGCGCTCTCCGCGCCTCCGCGGTAAATCCATCTTCAGAACGTCTCCGCAAACTCCGCAATAAAGTTCGGCACCGGATAATGCTTCATCAAGAACGCGTGCAGTTGTTTCTTCTCGGCGATCATGAAATAGACCGGCTCGTCAAACTTCTGGCTCGCAAAGTTCACCGCGCGCACCAGTCCGTCGGCGGTGGTTGCGATGTGCAGGTGGTCGTCGTGTCGGCCGATCGGGGCGATATGGAATTGCCACGCCTGACGACGATTGATCAGCCGCAGGGTTTGTTTATCGGCCTCGATATCGGTCAGATCGACCTCGCCGACAAATCGGACGTATTGTTCGACCCAGGCGTCTTCGACCGCACTGGCTTCGATGCCGTATAACCGCTCTGCCAGATCGCCAAACGGGGCGATTAACGGTCCTTTGCACGGCCAGGATGTGTTTCACCTGCCGTTCGCTCAGGATGCCTTGTTCGATCAGAATCTCGCCAATCTTGATACCTTGCATATTCATTCCTCTGGTTACGACATCGACAAGATCGGGAGGTCGATGAGTCAATTGAAGATGAAATCAGGTTCATTTTGCGAGGCTTTATCAGTCAAAGGGTTTATAGACGGAATAGACGGAAACGGCTTCCCATCCTCGCGCGGTTGGTGATAATCGTCCGCTTCATGAAAAAGATCGGACTAATCGGCTGCGGTGCGGTGGCGACCTACGGGCATATCCCGGCGATTCTGGATACCCCCGGTCTGGCGCTGCATGCGGTCATGGATACCAACAGCGTTTCGCTGATGGAGACGCAACACCGGGTCCCGCATGTCAAGACATTTACGGACCTGGATCTGTTCTTTCAATCCGGGATTGATGCGGTGGTGGTAACCTCGCCGGCACCGGTGCATTTTGAGCACGTTCTCACGGCGGCCAAGTATCGAAAACCGACGCTATGCGAAAAGCCGCTGGCGATGAGCGAGGATGAGGCCGCCCAGATGATCAGTCTGATGCAGCAGGCGAATCTGCCGCTGTACGTCGGTTTCACCTATCGATTCTCTCCGGTGGCGCTGGAGGTGCATCGCCTGGTGCAGGAACGCGCGATCGGGGATGTGCGAAGCCTGCGATTGAGCTATGTATGGGATTGTCACGGCAAGTTTGATGGCCGCGACCCGGAGCGGGGCTTGTCCATGCGGCGTCATCTGCGGATGCTCGAAGGCGGCCCGATGGTCGATTGCGGCGTTCATCAGATCGATCTGGCGCGCTGGTGGACCGGCAGTGAGATCACCCGTGTCACCGGGCTGGGCGCGTGGGTGGAGACCGAAAAATACGAAGCCCCCGACCATGTCTATCTCCATGCCGATCATGCCAATGGGTGTCACACGCAAGTCGAGATCAGTTTCACCTACGGCCACACCGCGCGAGATTCGCGGTCTGAGTTTTGGTACGAATTGATCGGGACCGAAGGAATGATCCGCTACAACCGTCAGCAGCGGTATTTTGAGTTGGTCAATCGAAACGGGACGCAGCATCTGCAGTGGACGGAGGAGAAAAACTTCCACGGAATGTACATCGCATTCAGGGACGCATTGGAAAACGGCACGCCCGGCAACATGCCCACCGGGGCCGACGGACTCAGTGCCACCCGCTATGCGCGGATCGCGACCGAAGAAGCGATTCAATGGCGCACGCCGAGCTTGGCGAATGAGCAAAAGGCCGACGCCGATCACCCGATTTCACTCGTGCAGTCTGTGAAGAATTGTGGATAATTCTGCTGGCATGAGTGACGACAAACCATCTTCGGGCGAAGGCAGGAAGTCGCTATTCAGCGGGTTTCAGGTCGCCGCGATCATCATCGCATTGATCGTCACTGTCGCCGGGTTGGCGGGGACGGGGTGGTCGTGGATGAATCACAAGGATGATCAGCAGCATCTGGCGGCGATGCCCGACAACGTTCGATCGGCCGTCGAGCAATCGGCGGCGACCGATCCGGCGGTCAATCGCACGCCGATCGAGACCTGGACCGAATGGGCCAGCACCCGCGGCATCAAGCTGGGCTTGAGCTTTCTTGGCGCGTTCGCGATCGGCTTTGCCTTCCGCACCTTTCTAAAGACGATGGCGATCCTCACCGCGCTGTCGGTGACGACGATCCTGCTCTTGAGTTATTTCAATGTC
>JBGSMH010000463.1:0-8788 GCA_041740275.1 Phycisphaerae bacterium | reverse complement strand
CCCAATAGCGCCAAACCGACGACCTGTGCCGCAGTCTGCAATCGCGGGGAAGGCGGTCGGCCAGTGATTTTTTCCGCAAGCAGGAACAAAAACAGCCCACCATCGACGATGGGGATGGGGAGGAAATTGACGACCGCGAGGTTGGCACTGATCAACGCCGTAAACCAGATCAGCCAATCCGCCCCCCGATCTGCCGCACTCGCACCGGCGGAGAAAATGCCCAAGGGCCCGCTCAGATTGCTCACCGGAACGGTTCGCTGGACCAGTCGTTGCAGCGTCAGATAGACCTGCACGATCGAAAACTTGGTCTCGGTCACGCCCCAACTCGCAGCCGTGATCGGGTTGTACGTCTGACGGAACTCGATCAGTTGCTGCAGCGGTAAATTGTGCCCGTAGCGAATCAGCGAAGCCTGCTGCACATCCTCTTTGCTCAGCTTTAGCGACACTTCCCGCTCGGCCGATCCGTTGGACGCCAGGATCACCCGCTGCTGACCCGGTTCACTCTGCTTGAGCAATGTCGCGACTTCGACCCATGATCCGACCGGTTTGCCGTCGATCGACACGATCCGATCGCCCGGACGCAACCCGGCGTCGGAGGCACTGGAGTTATCCAGCACTTCGCCGACCACCGGATTGCCGGTTTCTGACACCATCATCACGCCGATCGTCCGGTTGCTCCAAGGCCACTTGCCCGAGGGCTCGATATCCAGCGGCGGGGTCGATTCGCCATCGCGCAGCAGCGTCACCCGCACGGTTCGCCCGATCGCGCCAGCCTGACTGACCCATTCCTGAAACTGCCGCATCGAAGGCGGGCGAAGCGGCTCGCCGGTCTCGACGATCGCCAATTGCTCGACCACATCGCCGGGCTTGACCCCCGCAAGTTCGGCCGGGGAATCGTTGAGCACGCCTTCGATTGCCACGCGCGGACGCATGCCCGCAAACGACAGGTCGGTGCTCGTAAATGCATCATACAGCCCGACTTGTGGCCGCAGGGAGTGGGTGAATGTTGAACCATCGGCGCGCGTGATCGTCAGTTCAATGGGTTGACCCGAAAACGCGCGCAACGCGGCGTCGAGCTTGTGATAATCCTTCAGGCCGACCGTCTCACCATTGATCTGACTGATGCGACTGCCCGGCGGGAGCGTTTGATCGGCGCTGGTCAGCACCGTGCCGCGATCCTTGGCATCGGCGGCCTTCAGTGTGAACGGCGCGCCCACACCGATGGCGGGCATGTTGTAGCTTTGCTTGGTCTTAACGGGTTGAACCTGCAGCGAATCTCGCTTGTCAGTTCCCGCACGCTGGATGACGAACGTGGACGGTTCGCCATCATGCAGGAGCGCCACGCCCATTTGCACTTTCGTGAAATCCTGAAGTTCGTCGCCGTTGATCGAAACGATGCGGTCGCCGACGCGGATGCCCGCGCGGTCGGCCGGCGACCCGGGCGACACCGAACCGGCCACTGGGGCGGGGGCGTTGAAGCCGTAGGTAAACAGCAGCACGTACAACGCAAACGCCAGAATCACATTCATCACCACGCCGGCGGAGATGATGACCATCCGTTTACCGACGCTCTTGGCACCAAATGCGTGCGGATCGTCGGCGGCCACTTCTTTATTTGGACGCAGATCATCCTGCCCGGTCGGTTTGACATACCCGCCCAGCGGCACCCATGACAGGCGATATTCGGTCTCGCCGATGCCCATTTCCTTGGCCAGGTCATATTGCTCGCGGATCGTCAATTCCCGCGATCCGAGCTTACCGTGCCGCGTCTCGTATTCTGTTTTGACGCGCTTCTCAAATTCCGCCTGTGTGCTGCCCCAGTGAAAGCCTTTTTTGCCAATCCCGGCAAATCGCATGCCGATCCCCTTGCGCCAGGAAACGACTGCCTGACCCATCCCGACCGCAAATTGCTCCACCCGCACGCCCGCCCACCTCGCCGCCAAGAAGTGCCCCAGCTCGTGCCAGAAGATGACGAAGCCGAAGGCGAAAACGACAAGGAGGATGTTGATCAGAGAGTCGAACATAAGGGTGTTGGCTTCAGGGTTGTCAGGTTAGTTATTCGCGTGCTCAAGTTAGGTCACAACTTCACATTCCACACTTCACATTACTCCCCGATCCATTCCTCGGCCTTGGCACGCGCCCACCGGTCCGTCTCCATTAAATCGGACAGTGTCGGGTCGGGCGTTACATCATGGGCGGCGATTATATGCTCAACGACGCGTACAATCCCGCCAAAGCGGATCTTACCGGACAGAAACGCGTTGACCGCCACCTCATTGGCGGCGTTCATCACCGCACCGAGCGTGCCGCGACGATTCACCACATCATACGCGATCGCCAACGCTGGAAACTTTTTCTGGTCCGGCGGCTCAAAATGGAGTGCAAACCTTGCCGAGAAATCCATCGTGGCAGAGCAACCGGGCAGGCGATCGGGGTAGGTTAAGGCATACTGGATCGGCGTTTTCATGTCCGGCGGCGACAACTGGGCGATCACGCTCCCGTCTACGAACTCCACCATCGAATGCACGACCGATTCCTTATGAATCTCCACTTCGATCTGCGATGCCGGTAAATCGAACAACCATGCCGCCTCAATAATCTCGGCGGCCTTATTGAACATCGTCGCAGAATCGATCGTGATCTTGGCGCCCATGTCCCAGGTCGGATGCTTGAGTGCTTCGGCGGGGGTGGCGTTTTCCATCTGTTCGATCGACACGTCCCGAAACGGCCCGCCCGATGCGGTGAGGATGACGCGTTTGACCTCATGGCGTTTGCCGGACCGCATCGCTTGGAAGATGGCGGAGTGTTCCGAATCGATGGGCAGGATATCCACGCCGCGTCGGCGAGCCTCGGGGATCAAAATCGCCCCGGCCACCACCAGCGACTCTTTGTTGGCCAGCAACAGCGTCTTGCCCGCCTCGATCGTCGCCAGTGCCGCAGGCAGACCGGCGGCCCCGACGATCGCGCTCAAAACCATATCCACGTCCGCCCGGCGTACGACATCCAGCAATCCGTCAGGACCGAAATACGGTTCGACGCCGATCTTTCTTAGCTCTTTGGTGATTGCATCTCTGTTGCATTCGCCAGTGATCGCCACCGCCGACGGTCGCATTTGCTCGGCTTGAGCGATCAGTGCGTCGCATTGCGAATGGGCACTCAGCGCTGAGGCGTGGTAATCAGACCCCAAATGCCGGACCACCTCGACGGCGCTACAGCCAATCGAGCCGGTCGATCCGAGAATGGCCACCCGTTTTGCCAAGCCCGCGAACTATAGCCATCCGCCCGGATAAACAAAATCGCCGCAGGCAATACCGCCGCTGTCCTGCTTTGCGGCTCGGCCGCCAGTAACGGGAAGAATGGGACACGGATTGCACGGATGGATTCAGATGGACACAGCCGGGATTGCCCCCGTCAGTCGCCGCTCAAATCCGGCCCAACATGACGCGATGAACTACACATATAGCGAAGGATCAGATAGACTGGACGCTCAAAGAGGGACGGCATGGTCAGTCATTTTCGAACGCACTCAGACAACAGTCACCAATGTCGCGATATGTGCTTGTACTTTTGCGGTGTGCTGGTCGTGCCGATCAGACTCAAGACTCTCGCCAACACATTTACGCATCCCGATTTTACTGATAACGAAGGAACACAGTATTCATGCAAGCTTCAGAAACCACCATCCGCAAGTTGATCGAGGGCTCGAAGCAGTACGTCATTCCCTTGTTTCAACGGCCCTATTCTTGGAATCAGAAACATTGGTCCACGCTGTGGGAGGACGTTATAGAACTGATGGAGGACGGCTACGCAAGGCCTCACTTCTTCGGCTCGACCGTCACCGCACCGGCCCGGAGCGTGCCACAGGGCGTGGGCAAATGGCTCCTTATTGACGGCCAGCAACGGATGACCACCACGCAGTTGTTTCTAGCCGCGCTTCGCGATTCCGCGATGGATGTCGCGGCTACGAACCTGGCCCAGAAAATCGAAGGTCAGAGCCTTCTAACTGCCTACGAGACCGATGACGAGCAACTCAAAGTTCTCCCCACGCAGGGCGACCGCAAGGCGTTCCGACATATTATCCGTCGTGAGGATCGCCTGCCCTCCCGACTCACCGATTGCCACGAGTACTTCCTTTCACGCTTGAAGGCCCGCAAGGGTTTGTCTGCCGAATTCTTGGAGGCGATCTACCTCGTCGTAGTCGATCGACTGTCCCTGGTCGGCATCACATGCGACGAACAAGACAACCCTCATCTGATCTTTGAGAGCCTCAATGCCAAGGGCGAGAAGCTCACGCCAGCAGACCTGATCCGCAACTTCCTTTTGATGCGGATTCATGTCAATGAGCAACAGACTGTGTTTGATCGACACTGGCGCCCGATACAGGAAGCGCTAAGTGATCAGCTCACCGAGTTTGTGCGGCATTACTTGATGAAGGAAGGCAAAATCATCAAATCCGCTGATATTTACTTCGAATTGAAGGATCGACTTAACAACGCGAACCCCGAACAGACTAAGGACTTTTTGGTTGAACTGCACCGCCATGGGATGTACTACGCCCGTTTCATAAATCCCAACGAGTTTGAAACAGACCTCGATATCTCCGCATCGCTCCGGCGGTTGCGTATCATCGAAGCCACCGTTGCCTACCCAATGTTGCTTCGCGTCTTTGACGCAGTTCATCAGGCTGCGCTGACGCGCGCTCAGTTGCTTGAAGTGTTGAATATTCTGGAATCATTCCTTATTCGACGCTCGGTGTGCGGGTATCCGTCGAATCAGCTACGGAAAATTTTCCCCCCGATCTTCAACGCAGTGGGTGGCCCGAGTGAGTCGTTTATTACCGATGTCCGCGAGCAGCTTGGGGGGAAGCGCTGCCCCGATGACCAAACCTTCGCCAATGCGTTACTGACCCAGCCTCTCTATGCGACGGCCAAAAAGGGATCGCGACTTCGCATTATGCTCGAACGGCTGGAAGAGTCGTTCGACCACAAGGAGCCCGCCGATCTGTCCAGTGCGCAGATCGAGCATGTGATGCCGCAAACGCTCACACCCGCATGGGCCCATGAGTTGGGAGAAAACGCAGCAGAGCATCATGCTCGGCTGCTTCACACGATCGGCAATCTGACACTCACGGGATATAACCCCGATCTGTCCAATCGCCCCTATCCCGAGAAACGCGAGCTTCTCAGCAAGAGCCACTTTGAGTTGAACCGGCATTTTGATCAAGTTGAACATTGGACGTCCGCGACAATCGAAGCCCGCGGCAAAGCCATTGCTGAGCGCGCGATGAGAATTTGGGCCGACGTGGGTCGCGACGGGCTGGACCAAGCGGACGCCGTTGTCGGATTGAAGAAACCGGTCGCCGTCCGTTTCAGGGGCCAGATTTATCCAATTGGCACATGGAAGGAAGGAACGGTAAAGTTCGTCGAAATGTTTGAAGCCGGGCAGCCAGGCTTGCTCGCCTCTTTGGTATCGAACGGCGAACTATCGACCGAGTTGTCCGCAGATCCAGACAGGTTTCCCCGGTCCAAGGCGATCGTGGGGGATGTTTACTTCAACACTCACGCATCGGTGCATGAACTGAAGCGTCGACTGAGGAAGATCGCAGGCCGTGCGGGAATTGCAGACGGTGAATATACGTTTGTATTTGCTGACGATGCCCAAGTCGCCGACTGACCCAATGCCCGACGAGAGATTGACACGGCCGTCGCCGCCGACCGATCGGCGATAGCGGGGTTGGCGCAGAAGTGTCTGGACGCCAAAGGCGTCGGCAGCGAGGCCTGGGAGCAGGAGATCGACGCCCGCGTCGCGGGGTTGTACGGACTCTGATTAAGGAGTTTCTAAATGAAGCGTGAGACGATCGATCAACTATGCGGCGAATTTGAGCGGCTGGTTCATATCGAGCAGGAAACCGGGCTTGAATTCTGGCTGGCGCGCGAGCTTCAAGGCGTGCTGGGATACGACAAATGGGAGAACTTCTCTAAAGTCGTGGAGAAAGCTCAGCTCGCCTGCAAAAACGCCGGTTTTGAGCCAGCAGATCATTTTCTTGAAGCCAGGAAAATGATCGAGTTGGGCAAGGGCGGACAACGGGAGATCGCGGAATACATGCTGACCCGATACCCGGGGCGTTTGTGACGACAACGAAAGCATAGCCCCCGCCCCAATTCCCACCCACTTTGTCCATAATCTGCGGAACCTTGTCGCAGGGTAACATGGCGTCACGGGATGCAAGAAATCGGCGGATTTGCCTTGTTTTACCGCCGACTTTTGGGGTTGGGGAGGATATAGTTGCCTGTCGAATACCGCTGCGTTTGGGGATGCGTGGTTGCGTTCCCATGCGCTGCGATCGTTCGTTGCACAAGTGAAAGGAGGATTGAACTCCGGCCGGAAAGGTAGGAGTTGCAACAGTTGCACGCTGGCGCGCAACATTTTGGCGTGCCAAGATCGACAAGTCTCGCGACGGCCAGCAGTTACGTTTTTCGTATGGGTCAAAACGGATGCAACAAATGCAACAAGCGAAAAGAGTGGGCAGTGGGCAGTTGGCAGTGGTCAGGCCGAACGCGTGGCCTACTTACCTAGGAACGCACGGACGATGCCTTTGAGGAACAGTTCGTGTCCGAGTTCGCCGGGGTGGTTGATGCCGGTGTCGAGATAGACCATGTAGTCGTAGCCGGTGAGGGGCAGTTTTTCCCAGGCGGCAAAGGCGTCGATCAACGCGATATCCTCTGCCTTGGCGAGTTCCCGAGCGGCGGCGGCGTATTCGGCGAGGTTGCCGACCGTCACATTCCACTGCAAATTCTTCATGCTCGTGGTCATCAGCACCGGCGTCGCACCGGCGGCGCGGACTTTTTCGACCATCGTCGTCAGATTCGTCTTGTAGGTCGCCACCGGGATGCTGTTTTTGCCGTCGCGGCCGTTCTCGTCATTGACGCCGAACATGATCACCACCACGGCGGGCTGATGGGCCAGAACATCCTTATCAATGCGTTTAAGTCCGCGTGGCGTGTCATCCCCGCCAACGCCTGCTTTGACGATCACGATCTCGGTTTCGCCGGGCTTGATTACTTTGTCGCGCGTGGTCGGCGTGATGCGGGCGTTGGGTAGATCGGCCTTCAGACGCGTGGCAAAACGATCGACGAAATTGCCTTTTTCGCCCAAGTCCTTGCTGCCCATCGCGGTGATGCTGTCGCCGAGAAATACGATTGTCATCGGCTTGGCGTTTGCCAGGTCGTCGCGGATGGGCTTGAGTCGATCGGCGTTGAGCACCGGCGGAACGCCATCGTAGTCCGGGTCGATCAACAGGACATCGGCGTCCGTCAACTCTGCGGCATTGTGTCGCACATAGACCCCGGCGACCGGACGCGCACCCGGCGAAACCTCCGGCAATCTCGGCGACCGCAACGACGGCTTGCCCGCCTTAACCGACAACTTCCCGTCACCCGCCACTTCAATCAGATCGAGCCTTGAATGCGAATATTGATAGTCAAAAGCCAACTTGGTCCCGATGGGATATTTGCTGTCCGCCACGCGAGCGACGGCGGCCCATTGGGGATCGAGCAGATAATCGACTCCTTCAACCAACGGTGTCTTCGCGTCATCCGCAGTGGTGACTTTGAGCGAACCGGGCTTCATTCCCCGATGAACCCAAGCCACGGCAGGCAAGCGGTACGGGCCTTGCCAGGACGGTTTTCCATCTTTCAGTTCGCCTTCGCTATGCCCATCCATCGCCGCTGGCGGTTCGATCGTCACGCTGCCGCCGAGGGATTTGATGGTGACGGTCATTTTTTCGATCGAAACGTCCTTCCGATCCAATGCCGCCGCGTGAGCGGGGGCTGCAAGAATCGCCAGACCAAGGAAACAACTGAGCCGCAGGGTGGGGTTGATTTTCATAGGCAACGCTCAACGATACCCGATCCAGCGATTTTTCGGCAACCGACCGACCCGCCAGCTAAAGAGATAGTCAGGTCGAGGTCGTGCCAGCGAAGTTGATACGATTGATTTTATTTGCATCGCTTTTGGGGGTCGGTTAGATTCAGCAACTTGAAAGGCGGAGCGTAGCGCTCCTCAAGCGGTTGGCGAAGCGAGATTTGCGGCCTGATTCAGGTCAGTTCGCGAGTGTAAGTCGGAGGCGTCCGAAGGCTTGCAGCAGGTCGCTTCACCAACAGTCGATGCGGCGGATTCTTTTTTGTCCGATTCGACAATGCTTGAAGCCAACAAGATCGTAGACCCGATCTATGGTCAAAGTCGGCTGACTTTTGGGATACTTTCTCCCGGTGCGGCGCAACGTGCGTCGCTTGGGAAAAAGGATCCGATTGATGCACCCAGGGTTCGCAACCAGAGTTGTCGTCCGCTCCATGCCAACTGTCTCCCCGATTCATCCGACCGAGCTAGCCGCGATACGAGCGTATCGCGCGGCGGGTGTTCACGGGCGTGTTGTGCTGTCGGACTAGTCCTTCTTCAGGAGGAGCCGTCGTGGCTAACGATCGTAAGTCTATCGTGATTGAACAACAGAAGTGGCTCGCACCGACAGCCCGTCATGCGATGACCCGGCTAAGTCTTGCGGTCGTGCTGGCGATGCCCATCGTCGCCGTCGCACAGGCGCCTGTCGCCGATACCCAGGTCGTCCTGGTCGCGATGGACAACCCCACCGGTGCCCCGGCCCTGACGGCTGCGGTCGAACAGTTTAAGCAGGGCAAATATGAGGAAGCCCTGACGGCACTTCAGGCGATCAAGGCCGATGGCCTGAGCGACGCCGACAAGAAGCTGCTGGCCGACACGATCTCGCAGGCCG
>JBGSMH010000462.1:0-3901 GCA_041740275.1 Phycisphaerae bacterium | reverse complement strand
AGCGGGAGATTTTCACCCTTCTTGAACGTCATCGCTTCATGAACGCGGATCAACTGACGCCCAAGCTGACCGGCAGGGTGATAGAGGGCAAAATCGTCTGCGGTGAAGTTGCGTTTTTTCATGACGCACAGCGCCAGCGCGTCGCCCAGTGCCAGCATTGCCGTCGTTGATGCCGACGGGGCAAGCCGCAGCGGGCAGGCCTCGTCGATCTTGCCGGTTCGGATCACCACATCGGCATGACGCCCCAGCGTACTGGCGTCGGTCGCGGTGATCGCAATCACCGGGTGCGACAGTTTTTTGACAATGCTGAGCAGTTTGCTGATCTCGTCGCTTTCGCCAGAACTGGAGAAGATAAGTAGGATATCGCCAGGTCGGACCGACCCAGCATCGCCATGGGCGGCGTCGGAGGCGCTGATGAAGTGTGATGGCGTGCCGGTCGATGCCAGAGTCGCCGCGACCTTGCGGGCGATGTGACCGGCTTTACCCACCCCGGCGGTCAGCACCGACGCCGAACAATCGACGATCATCCCCACCGCTTTTTCAAACCGCTCATCGATCGCCTCGCGCATCCTCCCCACGGCGGCGGATTCGACCTCGAGCACTTCGCGAGCAAATGAAAGAATATCCTCAGGCATCGTTCCCACAGATGATAAAGGCTGGGAACGTGGTGTCTATCGGATGCTCGACCATTTACTCCCAACAATCGTTCGTTTGCCCCATTCACTAGACCCGCCGTCCCCGCAGGCGGGATGATCATCTCGCCCTACCGACGACACCGCTTCGCCACACTTCGGGCGCTTTCTTTGTGCGCGCGGCGGGATCGGTGGGTTCAGTTTTGTAGGGTGCCGATTTATCGCACCGTCCCCGGTTCGCGCGTGCCGCCGGTCGAATCGGTGCGATGAATCGCACCCTACCCTGCTGCCCAAACCCCAATCGGCAGTAACCTTTGACGCCACCGCGCTTTCGGTCAAGAATCCCTCCAGGAACACTGGAACACTAATCGGCGCTCCCGGTCAGTATGTTGGAGGGTTGTGCCAATTGATGTGCGAACAGACATGCAACTAAAGTCGGAACATGGACAACCGGGCGGACATTGAGATATCGGAGGAATCCGTATTAGCCTCACTGGAGAAATGGCGCTTGGTCGATCCTGACTCAGCGCGCATCGGCTCGAGGATTTGGGAGTCGTTCCGAATCATGATGATTAAGGGAGAAGCCGACAACGAACTGCTGCAGTTCCTGACCGCGCAGTGTGAGGATCGCCGGACTAAAATCGCCCACGACGCGGCGGGAAAGCTCTTTCATTTGGCAAAGTTTGTGCCGGAACGCATTGGGCCTTTCGTGGTTGAACTCGCGCGGGCAAGATCCGCACATGTTCGGTTTGCAGCGATCATCGCGTGTTCGTCCAACCTCGACCCAGACTTGGTGACGAGACTTGTAAGAGCTGGAATCAGGGATCAATCGTCGAAAGTCCGGTGGAAGGCCGGTGAGTTTGCCGCAAACGCAGAGCTAACCCACCTTCGCGCCGAACTTTCCGAGGCAATCCGGATCGAATCTGATGAAAGGACAAAGCGAAGCCTTGCGAGCAGTCATGAAACGCTCTTTCGACTCGAACAGGGTGAGTCTCTGGGACGCAACTTCTCCTACTACAAGTACAGATTTACCGAACCATCGGTTTGGTCGTGAGGCTACAGATGGGCCCATCGTCCGGCCGCCGGATAACCCCCAATGCAGTGGGCCGAGCCGGCGGGTAAGCTTCTTTTGGTTCGAGAGTCGGCACGGTGCCGGCTCGGCCATTGATCGGCATTACGTTATTCCTCGCTCGTCGTATGAGACAGTTCGCAGGGCAGTGCGGCCAGTCCCGCCGTGGGTCGCACGGGGGATTTCAAGAACATCCGTGTTCATCCCAATCAATCCGGACGATCTGTGGTCAGGTCTTGATGCGGCGGTCATTCGAGCGGGGCCGAGTCTGTTAATTGTCGGCGGTGTGAGTATGATGCAACGCGAAATCTGGAACGCACTTAAAGGAGTAATGTATGCGAATGATTCGTTCTTCAGCCGCCGTCGCCGCGATCGCGATGGCTTCGTCGTCGGCGTTGGCACAGGTCGGACCGGAATTGCTGCTCAACCCGTTTCGCGCCGACACCCGCATCGACGCGACTGTCATCGGGACCTACTTCTTTGAATCGGACGCCGATTTTGGCGACGCCTTCAGCGACGACATTGACGTGCAACTCGCCCGCTATACCGCGATGGCACGCGTGCGTCTGATGCCCGAACACAAAGCCGACCCGCGCTTCGGCATGTCGGTATCGACCCTCACCGTCGATACGACAGACGATGTGTTCCCGGAGAGTTTCACCGATATCCAGTTTGGACTGGGCACGGGTATCGCCGAGTTTGACGGCTGGGTCGCCGGGCTGGTCCTGGGTTTCGGCTGGGCCGGTGCCAACGAGTTTGGCGATGGATCGGCCTACTACGGCGCGGCGACGCTGATGTTCGGCCGTCAACTCGACGCCAACACCAGCCTCGGTATCGCGATCGACTACAACGGCAATCGCTCGTTCATGCCCGATGTGCCGCTGCCGGGCCTGGTCTGGACGCGAAAGATCCCCGAACAGGACTTGGAAGTCAGCCTCGGTTTCCCCTTCGCCTATGGCCGATGGCGTCCGTATCAGCCGCTGCTGCTGGAAGTGAACTTCACCTTCCCCGATTTTGTCGGTGCGCGGGTCAGCTATGACCTGGTCGAAGGCGTGGGCCTTTTCGGATCACTTTCGCAACGAACCGATGCGTGGAATAGCGATGACCTAGAGGACGACAACGATCGCATTTTCTTCGAACAGACAACCGCCGAGTTTGGTGCCCGATTCAGCTTGCGTGACGATTTCGTGATACTGATCGCCGGGGGATATGCGTTCAAGCAAGAGTTCAGCACCGGCTTCGATACGCGCGATACGGATAAGGTTTTCGAGGTCGATGATGGTCCGTTTGCGCGGATTGAGGGGCATATTTCGTTTTAAGAGATTCATTGCGTCGTTAGCCGAGCGTCCTGCGCACGTTTGCGATCATGTATAGTCAGCTCGTACAAGATGACGACAATCCACATGGATATCGCGACGGTGGACGCTGCGTCGATGAGAGACAAGAAGCTATCGCCATGGTATATGTGTGCGTACGGCTCAGGCACAGCAAGCCAACCCTCTGAGCACACGACTGCGACGATGAAGGCGATATTCGCTATGTCGCAGACCAACAGAAGTAGCAGCCCCAATCGGATGACAGAAGCGCGTCGTCGAGCAAGACAGTACAATCCCCCGATCGTGATGACAAAGGAGCCGCCGATTGCGAGAAAGTAGATTACCAGGCCGCTAAGCGTGAACACGTCTTGGACGGCATGTTCGAACCGAACCGATCTGGTCGCTTCTGCGAACGCCCTAAATATCTCGTTCCGGGCACGCACTGTCCACGGCATGATAGAAACCGCTAACGCAAAGCTCACCGAAACCAATGCCCATGGCTGAAGCACCCACTTGATCTGCCTGCCCTTGCTGAGATACGCGAGCACAATCAGCGGAAACCATGCCAGAGCGACCATGTAAAACAGCGTCTGTAATGAATAGTTGAGTAGCCATAGGTTTTCGTCGGCGGTGGACAGACGAAGGATTTGGTGCCAATCCTGATACGCTGTGTTCGCCAGCGAGGTCATCACAGGTAACACAGTTTCAGCCAGAATCATCCACAATGCCCACTGCAACAAGCGCTGGGGATGGGCACGCAAAACGCCGGTACCGGGGCGGGGGAATGGGCGAGTAAAATGCCTGCACTGATAACGGGCTTGGGTGTGGACCGGTTGCCTTTGGCGGCCTGTTTACGACAAGCCGAGGATGCTATCAGTGCTCGA
>JBGSMH010000461.1:0-3898 GCA_041740275.1 Phycisphaerae bacterium | reverse complement strand
CAGTCGTTGGCGGGCGCTTTGTCGCAGGGGGATAGGGCTTGGGGCCTGGCCCAAGCCCCAATCCCGAGGCCCCACCGCAACTAATTCATCATCGACCCGCGCAGCCGTTTCAGGGCTTCGTGTTCGATCTGGCGGACGCGTTCGCGGGTCAGGCCGATGCGGGCGCCGATTTGTTTGAGGGTGAGCGGGTCTTCGCCTTTCAAGCCGTAGCGGAGGCGCAGGATGGTCGCGGCCCGGTCGTCGATGACGTCGAGCAGACGCTCGAGTTGACGAAGATCGTCATTGCCGGTGACTTCTTCATCGGGCGAGAGGGTATTGTCGTCGGGGATGACGTCATTGATGGTCAATTCATCGTCACCATCGCCGCCGGAGAATTGGGTGGGGGCGCTGTAGGCTTTGAGGGCGTCCTTGACGATGCTGAGCTTTTTCATCGACACATCCATCGATTTGGCAAGCTCTTCATTGGTCGGTGCCCGGCCAAGATGGTCTTCGAGTCGGCGGGTGCATTTTTTGTAGCGGGTCATCAGTTCCATCATGTACGCCGGGACGTGGATCGGTTGTACGCCGTTGATCAGGGCACGTTTGATCGCCTGTTTGATCCACCAACTCGCGTAGGTGCTGAATCGGCAGCCCGCATCAGGATCAAACCCTTCGACCGCCCGCAGCAGGCCGATATTGCCTTCTTCGATCAGGTCGGTCAGGCACATCCCGCGGCCCATAAACTGCTTGGCGATATTGACCACCAGCCGCAGATTGGCGCGAACCATCCGCTCACGGGCGGCCAGGTCGCAGTCGTTGATGATTTGACGGGCGAGGCTTTTTTCCTCGTCGGCACTGAGCAGCCGGACATCGTTGATCTGACGCAGGTACAACTGAAGGTTACTCTGGACGGCGGTGGCGGACATTGTTTTTCCCTTTCCATTGTCAACGTCCGCTAATCGCACGATCAGCAAGACTGACAACACAGGGATCGACCAGCGCGGCACACGGATTAACTGCGGGCAAACAATCTTGCGTCCGATAAGACCCTCAAATCAGGTACTGATAGGGGGCTATCGCGGTTGTGTCGGGTGTGACGTTTGTTCGGGCGCGATGACCCACGCGGACACCAACGTCGATTTTAGATAAACGGGATTTGCCAAGTTCCGATTCATCGAACACAATGGCGTGCTCGCACTATTTTTTGAAAGGAACAGTCGATGTCAGAAGATAACGCCAACCCCACTCCCGCCGCCGGCGGGGAGCAGCAGAACGTGCAACTCGTGGTCGATGACCGTGAACTGCGGACCTGCTACAGCAATGGATATTTCATCAATCAGACCGCCGAAGAAGTGGTGCTGGATTTTGGGTTTAACCTGCCCCGTCCGGCGCAGCCTGGGCAACAGCCGCAGGTGTTGTTTAAGTTGACCGACCGCGTGATCCTCAGCTACCCCAACGCCAAGCGTCTGGCCGGTTCGCTGTTGCAGTTGGTCAAGCGGTACGAGCAGCAGTTCGGTGAGATTCCGACGCAGCCGGGCGCGCGTCGCTAGTTGACGCCTCAAAGGCCGTATCGAATAGATCATAGACAGGACGATCCTGCGCTAACCGCCATTGGTCCCGACGCTTTCTGGCATGTACCGGAGAGAGGTTGGAAATAACCACGGCGTCATAGCGGAGGGATCGTCCTGTTTTGTCGTCGACGATTCGCACGCCCCGATAACGCCTCGCCGGGTGATGCAGATTTCGATCGGCGATCGCGACGACCTCGATCCCCAAATCCCGACACGCCCGCCAGTAACCGTGAATGCCTTTGCCGCAATCCACAAAAAGCACGCGTGGTTTGCATTGTTCAGATGAATCGCCACAGAGACCCAGAGGCACAGAAGAAATGCATTCAACTGAACTCTGTTTCTCTGTGTCTCGTTGGCCTATTTCCGTTTTCTCAGAACACGAAAAAACCGACCGCAACCGGTGCGTGATTTCATCGAGCTTCGCGAATTGCTCAAACGCCTCGTCGCTGACCGGTTCGCGCTGCGGGTGAATCAGTGAGTGAAGCAGCCCGTGAATGATGCCGTAGGCGAACGCGCCGGTTTGCTTTTTGGATTGTGCGATCCACGCATATCGCTTGATCCAGTCCCAGCCGACGGTGGGGATGTGCCGCATCGGAAAACGCCTGAGGATCAGCAAAAGGTTGTTGCGAACGTCCAGCCGCATGGTGCGGGCGGAGATGCGCGACTGCGGGGTTTTCAGGTGGATGACGTGCAGATCGTCAAACGTTCGCACGCGATAGCCCGCATCCAGTAGCCGCAGCGACAGGTCATATTCCTCGGCCTGCATGAAAAAGTCGTCGGGCAGCCCGCCGGTGGCGCGGAGGGCCCGGCGGCGAAACCCAACGCCACAGCCGATGAAGACATCCGGATACGCCGAGCACTCGTTTGAGCCGTCGGGAAGATTGACGGTAAAGGTTGCGGCACCGAGTTTGGGGTCGGCGTCAAAGTGCCGGATCATCCGCTGCACCGCGCCAGGGATCGGGTAAGAGTCATCATCCAGAAAAACGACGAATCGGCCCAGTGCGTGCGGCAAGGCTTCGTTTTTGGCGACCGAGCCTTTGTTCTTCGACAACGTGATCAATTTGACGCGATCAAAGGCCTGCCGCACACGCTGGCTCGTCCCATCGCTGGAGGCGTTGTCCACGACATGGATATCAAACTCATCGCGATCGAGTCCGCACCGCTGAATCTGCGCCAGCGTTTTGAGCAACACGTCACAGCGGTTGTAAGTGGAGATGATAAAGCTGATCAGCGGGAACTTCTGCAACTTGACCGCCCTTGCTATGCCGCGATGCGAACCGGATCGTTCAGCCCGCGCAACGTACACGGGTGAGCGGGGTCAAAGTCGTTTCGATGCGGATTGCGCGGGGGCAAGTCCCACTTCTCAAACAGCTTCTGATTGTCGGCCAGCACATGCGGGGCATCGACGGCGCGTCGGTCGTCGTCGGTCTGGTCGTGATCGATACAAACGCCCCAGGCGGGCTCGACGCGATAGCCCCCGAACCATGCCTTCAGTGATAAATCCGGGTCGGCGGCGCAGAAGCGGAATCGTGGGTCGAAGTAGCCGAGCGTATCAAACATTTGCCGACGCCCGATCGGGAAATTGGCGTAAAGCGTGCCGCGAACATGGCAAAGGCTGTAGGTGACGCGGTTTCGGGTGGTCTGATACGCGACGTTCTTGACCGATTGCCAGCGGTGAAACATCGCCAGAAACGCGACGTCCGCCGGTGCGGCGTCGATCTGTCGGACGGCCTCGTCGATCGCGCCAGGCAACGGCCGGGCATCGTCGTTCAGCCAGATCATGTTTCTGCCGCGCGCGTGGAGAAAACCTTCGTTCATCGCTTTGACGAAGCCGCGTCGCTCCGGTTCACGGATCACCTTCAGCCGGTCGCCGATCTGTTTGTGATGTTGGATAAGCCGGTCCCAGGTGTCGTCGGTGCTGGCACCGTCGATGGCGATCAATTCCCAGTTGCAGCGCACATCCCGCGCGACCGATTCAATGCAGCGACTAAGCAACGCCCCGCGGTTACAGGTGGGTAGGATGATGGAGAGATCGATCATGTTTTCTCCTCAAGAAGTCGAAAAACTGAATTGGCCACAGAGGCACAGAGACACAGAGAAGAAATACTTCTATTCAGTTTCTGAATTTCTCTGTGCCTCTGTGTCTCTGTGGCAAATCTTGTCTTTGCATTCGATTCACGCGACTTTGGCGATCAGGCTATGCCTGCCGGTCATTTCGAGCATGGCATCGAGGATCATGTCGGCCGTAACCGGGATGTTGCCGCGCTGCTGCACTTCGACCGCGGCAGCGAGTGACCCGATGAACGCCGCTTGCTGGAGCGACGCACCGGCGGCGAGGGCGAGGTCGA
>JBGSMH010000460.1:0-2156 GCA_041740275.1 Phycisphaerae bacterium | reverse complement strand
ACATGGGTATGTCGATCGGTTCGCTCATTTAAGCTGAATCAGGGAAACGACTTACAGTGCCGCTTCGTCTTTTTCGCCGGTGCGGATACGGACGACGCTGGTGACGGGGGTGACGAAGATTTTGCCGTCGCCGACTTCGCCGGTGCGGGCGGCCTTGACGATCGCGTCCAGAGCCATCTGCACTTCGGAATCTTTGACGCAAACCCGCAACAGCACTTTCGGCACAAAGCCGATGTCCATCTTCGCACCACGATAGCGTTCGGTGTGCCCGGCCTGGCGACCAAAGCCCTTCACTTCTGAGGCCGTTGCGCCCAGGATACCGACCTCGCCCAGGGCGTTTTTGACTTCATCGAGCTTTTGGGGCTTAATGATGGATTCGATCATCTGCATAAGAATCTCCTAACGATTCCAAAAATGCACGGCCCAATAGTGGGACGCGCCGAGCGGGTTGGTCTATTTAATGTAGCAGGAGACACCGACGATGTAAAACCCGTCGATATGTCCCGCGGCAAAAATCGGTGATCAAATGATCAAGAACGTGGCGATGTTGACCCAAAAATGAGCCAAACGTTACAGGCGTTCGATCTGCCAGTATTCCAGTTCCAGCGGCGTCGGGCGTCCGAAGATGGCGGTGATGATGCGAACCTTGCCCTGATCGCCGAGGATTTCGTCGACTTCGCCTTCGAAGTTCTCGAAAGGCCCGTTGGTGACTTTGACCTTGTCGCCCTTGTTGTACTTGGTGTCCAGCCGCGGTGCGGTGTCAGACGCGGCCTCGACGGCTTGCAGCATCTTGTCGCGGTCGATCAGCGTCATCGGCATGGGTTTGCCGCCGGAGCTGATGAAATCGCCCACGCCATCGGTTTCCTTGATGACGAACCAGACTTTTTCGGGGATCTTGCCGTCGGCCAGCGGCTCGATCTCGATAAAGACGTAGCCGGGGTAGAGCTTGCGATCGGACTCGCGTTTGACGCCACCCTTCATGGAGCGGACGGCCTCGGTCGGGACGAGAATGCGACCGACCTGCTCTTCGAGCGCTTCGATCTTGACCTTGCGCGCCAACGTCTCACGGACGCGGTCTTCCTTATTGCTGGCGACTCGAAGCACGTAGAAGTTCATCATGATTGAAAAGGAGTCAGGAATCAGGAGTCAGGAGACAGAAGAAAAACCGGCATCCACAGGCCCGTTCTTCGTCTTGCTCCTGTCTACTGTCTACTGTCTCCTGTCTCCTTTAGCTAGCTAAGCGGCCCGAATTTCAGCAGGCCGATGATCTGGAAGAACATGCCGGTTCCGACATCGATCAAAAACAGCAATGCGGCGATGACGAAGAGGAAAATGATCACGATTTTTGTCGCACCGATCAGCTCGGCCCGACTGGTCCAGTTGACCTTTTTCATCTCCACGTCGGTTGCGACGAGGAAATCAACGTTCTTGGGTTTGTTCATCAAACGCCAGGCAAAAATCCCGCCGATCAGGACCACCGCGGCGGTTGCGCCGACGGCGACATTGTTGGCGATTTTGACGGAGTTTGCCGCCGCCAGGGCGTTGGCTTGGCGGACCTTGACCAGGGCGTCGCCGATGAGATTCTCTTCCGGCTGAGCGGTGTAGAACGACGATGCCAGCAGCGTCTTGGTCTGGGTAAAGATAAAGACCGCGAAAACCAGCAGCAGGAGCGACGCACCGAGTGCGGTTCCCATGCGGGTCCAGTAGCCTTGTCCCTTTTTGTAGACCGAGAAGAACCCCCCGGATTGGGGGCGCGGGGATACATCCCGTTCCGGTGAGGGGTCGGGTGAATCTTTTTCTTCCATTTGGCTACCGTTTTTCAGGGTCAGTGACGACACGCACGCTCCAGACTGTCCAAGCACGCCGAGCAGGAGTCGAACCTGCAACCTGCCGCTTTGGAGACGGCTGCTCTGCCAATTGAGCTATCGGCGTACGAAAAGCGGCTCAGTTGCTAGTTGCTAGTGGATAGAAACTAACCACTCACCACTACTTACGCTTGACCTTATGCAGCGTATGTTTACGCAGCTTCTTATTGAACTTCATAACCTCGATCTTCTGCACCCCACCGGCGACCTTAATCTGGGTCCGGTAGTTCAGATCGCCGGTTTCGGTGCATTGCAGCCACACCATTTCGCGATTTTCTTTAGCCATGATCA
>JBGSMH010000459.1:0-3057 GCA_041740275.1 Phycisphaerae bacterium | reverse complement strand
GCACAGGCGTTGACCGATCCACTCACCACGATTTGCCCGGGCGCATTGAAATTAGCTGGAACAAGCACTTCGCCCTGGGCCTGGTCATGACACAATTGCGTGATCTGGGCTTCGTCGCCGCCCATGACCGCGACCATGGTGCTGGGTGTGGCGGTTGCGGCTTCCTGCATATACCTGCCGCGCGCTGCGACCAGTTTCAGGCCTGTTTCAAAGCTGAACACACCGGCCAGGTGCAATGCGGTGTATTCGCCGAGGCTCAGACCTGCATACGCGTACGATGCCGCGTTCAACTTCCCCGCGGCTTTGGCGGCGGCGTGGGCGGCGATGCTGGTCACATAAATCGCCGGCTGGCTGATATTGGTCTTGGTCAACTCGTCTTCAGGACCTTCAAAGCAAATTTTCGACAGATCGAACCCAATCACTTCGTTGGCTCGGTCGAAAACGGCTTTGGATTCTGGGAAGGATTCGTAGAAATCCTTTCCCATACCGACGGCTTGTGCGCCTTGGCCTGGGCAGAGAATGAAAGATGGCATTTACAGTTTCCGATTGCCGATTTCCGGGTGAATAAGCAGAACTTCCCGCCGCCGGTGCGATCGCCGGATCGGCAATCGACAATCGCCAATCGGCAATGCGTCACATTTTGACAACAGCATTTCCCCAAGTCAGTCCGCCGCCAAAGGCGACAAACGCGACGTGATCGCCTTTCTTGAGGCGACCCGCTCGCACCGCCTCGTCGAACGCGATGGGGATCGACGCCGACGACGTATTGCCACAGCGGTCGATGTTCACATACGCCTTTTCCATCGGCAGCGACAATTTTTCCATCGCGCTATCGATGATGCGTTGATTCACTTGATGCGGAACGATCAGGGTGAGCGTATCGGGCGTCAGGTTGCACGCCGTCATCGCGTCTTCGATCAATTCGGCAAATTTACCAACCGCAAACTTATAGACCTCGCGGCCTTTGAGTTTCATGTACTGATCGCCTGCCGCCAGTAGCTCGGCGTTGATCGGGTGACGACTGCCCGGCTTAAGCAGCATCGACTCCGACAGCGGGCCACCATCCGAATGCAGTTGCCCGTGCAGGAAACCGGTGTTGGGTTCGGTGCTTTGGCTAAGAACAACCGCGCCCGCGCCGTCGCCGAAAATGATGCAACTGGCGCGATCGGTGTAGTCGGTGACTCGGCTAAGCGTTTCAGCACCAATCACCAGCACATGCTTGTGCATCCCGCTCTTGATAAACGACGCCGCGCTGTGGATTGCATAGACAAACCCCGTACACGCTGCCGACAGGTCGAAAGCGGCCTTGCCCGCGCATCCCAGATTGAAAGCGACGGTACAGGCGGTGGAAGGAAACATCCGTTCGGGGGTGATCGTGGCGACGATGACCAGATCGATCTGATCGGGCGTCAGCCCGGCGGCTTCGATCGCCCGTTTTCCGGCTTCGGTTGCCAGCGTCGCGGTCGATTCATCCTTGGCGACGATGCGGCGCTCCCGAATGCCCGTGCGCTGCGTGATCCATTCGTCGTTCGTATCGACCATCGTCGACAATTCGGCGTTGGTGAGCCGACGCTCTGGAAGATACGAACCCGTGCCGGTGATGATTGCTGAAAATGATGCCATGTTGCGATTGTGTGATTTGCGTTCGATCAGCCATCATAAGTCGCAAACCAAATCCTATTCATTCTTCCACTTGGATACTCTGGCTGATCTGTTCGACGATCTTCTGATTAATCTGACTACCCACCAATTGTTTGCCCACACGAATGGCGTTTTTGATCGCCCGGGCTTCGCTTCGCCCGTGACAGATCAGGCAATAACCGCCCACGCCCAGCAGCGGTGCCCCGCCGTATTCCTGCCAGTCGTGCTTGGCATAGATTTTCTTCATCACCGGCTTGAGGCTGCCCATCAGTTCAGGATCAAACTCCTGCACTTCGGCGACAATGGTCTGGAAAATGCCTTCGGACAACCCTTCGGTGAACTTCAGTACGATGTTGCCGACAAAACCGTCGCACACCACGACATCGACGATGCCTTTGAAAATATCCTTGCCTTCGACATTACCCACAAAGTTTAGCAACGGCTCATCGCGCATGAGCTTGCGGGCATTTTTTGTCATCGCGTTGCCCTTGGAGTCTTCTTCGCCAATGGAAAGAAGTCCGACGCGGGGGTTTTCGATGCCGCATATCGCGGTCGCATAGGCGCTGGCCATCAACCCGTACTGCTGCATGTGGCGGACTTGCGGTTCGGGATTGGCACCGACATCGCAAAGCACAACCGGACCATGGTAGGTGGGGAGAATGATCGCTATACCAGGCCTTGAGACGCCTGGCAATAGGCGCATCCGTAATTGCGCGCCCGCCACGCACGCACCCGTATTGCCCGCACTGATCGCGACGTCGGCTTCGCCTTTGGCGACCAGCTTGTTCATCACGCTGATCGAGCTGTCAGGCTTGCCGCGCACGGCTTCGACGGGCGATTCGTCCATCGCGACGACCTGCGTGCTATAGACTGGTTTGTAGAGTGCGCGCTTGTCGGCAGGTAAATCGGCGCTGGCCAGCGCGGGATCAATGACCTCACGATTACCGACCAGCAGCACGGTATCGGTGGCGTCGAGCAGGCTCGCCGCTTCCCAGCAACCGGCAAGGATCGCGTCCGGGGCTTTATCTCCCCCCATCACATCGACGGCAGCTCGCACCGATCTGCTCCCTTTGTGCCCATCCGCAGATGAGCAATCCCTTGCTTGCTATGTGGAAAATCGGACCGAACCCAAAGGTTTAGTCCGCCGTGCCGGCGACCTCGACGGCGAGCTTCGGGTTCACGAACCCGCAGTTGCCACACGCGCAGTGGGGCAGCTTGGCGTTGCCACACTGGGCGCAACGAACATATTGGATGGGCTTCAAAGCGTGATGCGATCGACGCTTACGCTTGCGAGACTTGCTAATGCGCTGGACGGGCAACATGGTTGACTACTCCTGCTCAATCTCCATGCTGAGCATGGACACCCGCAGCACGATCATCGTACTGACGGGGATTTGTTGTCTTGACCTATAACGA
>JBGSMH010000458.1:0-22344 GCA_041740275.1 Phycisphaerae bacterium | reverse complement strand
GGCACTGGTCGAAGCAGGGATCGATTTCACCGAAGAAGACATCTCCTTTATCACGCCTGATGACCTGCAAACTCGACTGCGGCAGATCGATCAATCTCTTGACGATCTGACCAAGGATTCCGCCCGCATCGAACGGCTGTCCCATGAACCGACATTTGCCCTGGTCGGGCGTCCGAATGTCGGCAAAAGCACGCTTCTGAACGCCTTGGCGCGTGAGGATCGGGCGGTGGTGTCTCCGATCGCGGGTACGACCCGCGATGCACTCAGCGCCCGGATCGCGCTGGAACGCGGGATGGCGACCCTGATCGACGTGGCCGGTCTGGAATCGGTCGGGGATGACCCGCACGGGGTCAATCGGCAGATGCAGGACAAGGCCCTTCGCACGATCGCCGAAGCGGACTTTGTATTGCAGGTGATCAACGCGACGGGCAACGACGAACCGCTGAGTCTATCGCGAACACCTGACCTGATCATTATCAATAAATGCGACGTAGCGACGCGTGATCCGGGGTTTGGACTAGCCGGGAACGCGGTCTGCGTGTCGGCATTGCATGGACAGAACCTGCACGAACTGTCTGATCGGATGTCGAAACTGGCATTTGGATCGCAACAGTCGGGCGCGGCCTTGGCGCTGGGGACGCGGCACCTATTGGCGATCGATCGGTGTCGTGCCAATCTCGCCCATGCCGCGACCGATCTCACGCGGGCATCAGAACTGACCGCGTACGACTTGCGCGAGGCACTCGATGCGCTGGGCAGCATCTTGGGGCAGGTGACGCCCGATGATGTGCTGGGGCGGATATTCGGGGCGTTCTGTATCGGCAAATAATTGATCGCGCCGATCATTCGGCCGGGACGGCGGGGTCGATCGCGGTGGTTTCGGTGCGACGAAGATCGCGAACCCGCTCGCTGCCTTTTTCAACCCGATTGACCTTGGCACGGATCGCATCCGGGATCTTGAGGCGTTCTTCGTCGGTGTTAAGTCCGCCTTCATAGACGACCGCACCCGCACGATCAACAACCCGGACCCGGCGATTGGTGTCGCTGGCGGTGATGGTGATGGTGTGCTCGGCGTCGGTGTGGGTCATCACGCCGGTGAAACGCCCGGTTCCCGCCCGCGGCATGGGCGTGCCGTTACGCACTTCGGGGGGAATGATCAACCCGACGGGCTCATCCATAGGCGGTAAATCCCGGCTGATCACCGTCACTTCCGCCAGCGCCGGTTCACCGCCTCGCACCAGCGCGACTTTGACCACATCGCCCGGCTGACGCATACGCACCAGAACCGTGAATTGCTGTGCGTTGATGATGAACTGATCGTCCATCTTGTGGATGACATCGCCGATTTTGATGCCCGCTTTGTCCGCCGGTGAGCCGGTTTCGACAAAATCGACCACCACACCCACCCCACGCGGCACCTTCGATTGCTCCCGTAAACTGCGGCTGGCGATCGACGTGCTGATGCCCATATAGCTGGCGGGTTCCAGATGCTGGATCGGATCAACCGGCTTATTGCCGTCGGTCAACGCGGGCACCGTTGCGTCTTGCGCGATCGACACATTCGTCGCCATTGCGATCACGAGGGCAAGTGTGCAAGCGGGGATGGACCAGATCGATCGTGTCATTGTCGGTGTGCCCCCAGAACCATTTCTTTTGCGGCCGGTGTGACGTAATCGAACGTCGCACCCGACTTCGGATCAGTCCAGGTGTATCGGTCTAACTGTTCGATCCGCACCTTGCGGGCCGGGGCGTCGTTTGCCAATCGCGTCGCACCGGTGTCGACGTAATGCGTCATCGTCGTGTGCTGATAATCCGCCGGAATGATCAACTGCTCGGTCAGGGGCGTTTCGGCGACCTGCTCGGGCAGAATCGGTTGATCCGGTGTCTGTGGCTTGGCGGGGTTCAGCAGGTACATGATCCCCATCCCGGCGATGATGCAAGCCAGCATCGCGACTGCGACCAGGGCGCGGGTTTTCCAGCGACCAGACGCCAGAGCCGGTCCATCCAATCGCGTGCGCATGGGCGCCACGACCCGATCATCGAACGTCGTCCGCGCGCGGCCACGCTGCGGGTCCAGCTTCGATGTCAGATCCTCGCGGATCAGATCTTCAAGGTCGTTTCGACTCATCGCAAACTTTCACTAAACAACTCTAGGCTTCTTCCACATACCGCTTCAAACGGTCTTTCAACTGATTCCGTGCCCGCGACAGCCGCATGTCCACCGCCGCCGCCGTGATGCCCAGCAGGTCGGCAATCTGCTTGCTCGACATCTGCTCGTAATACCTGAGAACCACACATTCCCGAGACATCTCATCCAACGACTGAATCGCCTGCTCAATCTGCTGTTTTTGTTCATCAATCTCGGTCGGGGCGACGTGTTTCAAAACATCGGGCGGATCAAAGCTGTCATCCAGGGGCAGAGGCTTGCGTCGCCGGCGCAGGTCGATCGCCAGGTTGCGAACCATCCGACTGATCCAATGGGCGAACCGGGACGGATCATCCAGCGAATCAAGTCTTTGCCATGCTCGAAGAAAGGCCTCCTGAACGATATCCCCCGCGTCGGCTGCGTTGCGGGTTTGAGCGTACGCGACCGACAGTGCAACGCCTTCATATCGCTGAATCAATTCAGCGAAAGCGTCCGCGTCATGCAGACGCGCTCGGGAGACTAATTCTTCGACCGAAACTTGCAAGGCGAATCGCTCCCGCGCGTCGCTCTCTTAAGGAAAAGACGCGCCACAGACAAAAAACTAACAAAAAACCGAGTAACACACCCCATCTGCATTCCAGAGACGCCAACCGATGCAGGTTATTGCGGTAAGTATAGCCCAATGACAGAAAAAGTGAGCATCCTGGGTCGGGCTTGGGGGGAAACTTGGTTAGTGGTTCGTGATTCGTGGCAATTGCGATTTTGGATTGCGGCTCGACTGCCTTCGGCTCTGAGGCTCGGGCTCGAAGAGAGCTCGCCGAAGTCCGAATTTCGATCGCAATTTGCAATTCGCAGCTCGCAAATCCTTTCACTTGTTGCATTTGTTGCACCCGTTTTGACCCATGCAGAAAACGTAACTGCTGGCCGCTGGGAGACTTACAATTTTCGACGCGACAGAATGTTGCGCGCCAGCGTGCAACTGCTGCAACTCCTACCTTTCCGGCCGGAGATTAGCCTTTCCTATTCACTTGTAAGAGAGCATCGCCGCGTGTGGAAACAAGAGAGACGTATCCCCAAACGCAGCGAAAACGACCAACCCACTATATTCCCGAAACCCCGAAAAGTCGGCGGAAAAACAGGCAAATCCGCCGATTTTTTCCAGCCTCTAACTGGGTGCTGTCAGTCGGTACTCACTTCGCGACTCTTCGCGTCTTTGCATCTTCTCGCACTATCGAGTGCGCGAAGGCGCGAAGAGGCGAAGAGTCGCGAGTTAATGTAAGAAGAAGTAATCGGAACAGCCCCGCTCAACGAGCTTTCGGCACGTCGGGGCCTATCAACTTCGGCGTATCGGGATCGGCAGCCCGGCGCGCCTTTTCGTTGTGCTCGAGGCGCTCCTCGATTGCCTTGCGCCGATCAGGCGGCAAGCGCTGGTTCTCTGGAAAACGGGCTTCCACTTCCAGAACGGTAGTCAGCAGGTCGTCGCAGACATTAGGGCGAGCAAGGATTTTCGCACGGGAATCCGCACGCCGCTCAGCGTCGAACTGGGCCACCAATTCGTACGCCCATGCTACCACCGTCTCTTGCGGGTGCTCTGCCAATTTCGCCAGCGCTGGGCGACGCTCTGCTGGAGGCAGCTGCGTCACCTCCTGAACTACTTTCGCCAACGCCTCGGCTGCGGCGTATTCCTCTTTGTTGCTCGTCCAACTAGGAAAAACGGTAAGGCCGAGGCTGGCACGAATGTAGCTGGCGTGGGGAAGATCGTTGGGCTGCAGATTGGCGTAAAGTACAAGCCACAGCGCCTCATCGCCGACATTCGGAACAATAGGAAACACGTCGCCATTGTTCATCACGCCGATCCCGCAAGGTGCCTCGAAACGATTGGCCTCAAACAGCCCCTTCCCGGTGTACCGCCGGTCGATCCGAACGGTGACGTTCTTCAGGGCCGGTATGTGTTCATCAGGCTCAACCTTAATGACCGTCCCCTTGACGATGGCAGGATAGTTCAAGGCTTCTTCCATTGGGTCGCGGGGGGCCTCAACCAGCGCATCAGCGCCGAGCATCGCCCCGGCCAGCACAACCAACAAGGTCGACCAGTGTCTGGATCGCATCTTAAACCTCCGTTGTGATGAAGCCAGGGCTGATCTGGCGAGTGGAACGGGTCCGTTCTCGTATGCCACTTGACGCCTATTTTACGGCTTCCTGATACCGCTGTGCCAGTTTTGTGTGATCGCCGGTCGATTCGGTCGTGAATCGGTCGAGCAGTTTGCCGTCCTTGATGATCACCACATCGCTGGCGTAGGCGGCGACGGTCGCTTCGTGTGTGACCATCACGATCGTCTTGCCGTGGATGACGCACAAGTCTCTTAACAATTCGCACACGCTCTTGGAACTGACCGAATCCAGATTGCCGGTCGGTTCGTCCGCCAGGATGACCGCAGGATCGTTGATCAAAGCCCGGCCGATCGCGACGCGCTGCTGCTCGCCGCCGGAGAGGGCGTCGGGTTTGTGGTGGCGTCGATCGTCCAATCCGAGGATGCGGATGATCTCATCGAGGCGTTTGTGGTCGGCGTCGGTCGCACTTCGCGCCAGCCGCAGGGGCAACAGGATATTGTCGGCGGCGGAGAGTGTTGGGATCAGGTTAAACGACTGAAAAACCAGTCCGATGTGATCCCGGCGAAACCGGGTCAATTGCCCGTCATTCATCCCCGCCAGCGGCTTTCCGCTGACCATCACATTGCCCGTCACCGGCGTGGTCAGCCCGGCCATCAGGTGCAGGAGCGTGCTCTTGCCCGATCCGGATGCGCCCATTATCGCCAAAAACTGCCCCCGATTGACCTCCAGCGACACCCCATTGAGCGCGCGTACGGTTCGCGGACCCTGACGGTAATCCTTTACGACGTTGTCAATCACGAGTGGTGCCATGCGTTGCCCAAAAAACGAGCAAAAGCCAAGATACCATAACCCAATATAATTGCAGCCTGAGGGCAAATCGGTTTATAATCGGCGTCAGAGGCCCCCATTGAGTATTGACACGTCCGAACCCCAATCCCAGTCCGCCACGCCACCCAAAGGCCGGGGGCGGGTGACGCTCGTTGATATCGCACGCGAGCTATCGGTTTCTCCATCACTGGTCAGCAAAGTGCTGAATCGTCGCCTTGGCGGCAGCGGGGCCAGCAAGGAGATGATCGAGGCGATCTTCGAAAAAGCGCATGAATTGGATTATCAGGCGCATACCGTGGCGTCGGCGCTCTCCAATCGCCGGGTAAACGCGATCGCGGTGTTGGTCCACGAACACGGCGTGCGCGGGAGCGAACTGGCGACCGCAGCCATCCAGGCGATCGCCGGGTGCGCGGCACGTCAGCAGCAGCGACTGGTGCTGCAATATTACCAGACCGAACAAGAGTTTGAGAGCCTGCTGCCGATCGCTCATCAGAGTGCCGTCGATGGGGTCATCCTGCTGGGTTTGACGCCCCGTTCGGCGACGTCGTTGAACCGCATCGTTTCCCGACAACTGCCCGTTGCCACGGTTCTGGATGAGCCGATTCGGTCCGAGTTCGTCAATATCACCATGGATCAAGCGGAAGTGGGGCGGATTGCGACCGAGCATTTGCTTGCCGCCGGTTGTCGGCAACTCGCCTTTCTAGGCACGGCCCGAGCCGCAGTCGGACGAGCGCAGGGATTTGAGTCCGCACTCGCCGCCGCCGGGTTGAAGAGTAATCCGGCGCTAATAATGAAGAGTGATCCGGCGCTAATCATGAAGACTTTCGGCTGGACCGCGCAGGCCGCAGAGCAAACCGTTCGGGACTGGCTGGATCAAGGTCTGAAGTTCGACGGCATCGTCGCGATTTCCGACCAACTGGCCGCCGGGGCGATCAACGTGCTGCTGGAAAAAGGCATCAAAGTGCCGCAGCAGGTCAAAATCACCGGCATCGATAATTCTCCCTATTGTGAGTTTTTCACCGTGCCGATTACCTCGGTCTCGCAGCAAATGGGCCCGCGTGCCGAGATGGCGTTTGAGGCACTGATGCGGTGCATCGACGATCAACCGGTTCAGGACGAAACGGTTGCCCCGGTTCTGCACGTCCGCCGATCATCGCAGGTGGTTACTTCTGCCGCGACATGATCAGCAGCGCGATGGTAAACGCCTGCAGGAAGATCGCCACCAGAAGCCAGTTTTGCAGCGACGTGGCGTCCGTTCGATAGAGAAAATACCCCAGCATCAGCGCCGCCACCGCCAGCACCTGAATGATTCCGGCCACCAGCTTACTGATCGAAAAATCGTCGTGATGGTGGGCCTCATTGGCGCGTTTCAGTTCCAGCAGAATCTGTTGCGCCGTCGTTTCCAATCGCGACAGATCGACCGGCTTGATCGGTGCCGGAGCGGGTGTCGGGGCAGCGGGCGCGGCAAGTTTCACCGGCACGGCACGGGCTGGGGTCGGGGCAGGTGCAGGGGGGATGATCTTCGCCGATTCCTCGACAGCGGGATCTGCGGATGAGTCGTTGGTGCCAGGCTCATCAGTCGAGTCGCGGTTTGCAGGATCAGCCCGTTGCGATTGCCGGGCGATGATCTCGATCGCTTCGATCAATGTGTTGGCGGCAAAATCGGGCTTGACCGATGCCGTTTCGGTCGCGGCCGGGGAGGGTGTCAGTGAGGGGTCGGTGATCAATATGGTGCGACAACCCGCAGCCTTGCCGGCCGCGACATCGCGGGGCGCGTCGCCGACCACCCAGGATCGTGCCAGATCCAGCGCCATCGCGTCGGCGGCGGCGAGGATCATGCCGGGTTTGGGCTTGCGCAAAAAGCTGTCCTGCTTGTACGCCGCGACTTTGGCGTCGGGATGAAAGGGGCAAAACTCATGCCGGTCGATCACGGCCTGCGGGTGATGCGCCAGCAGTTCGGCGTCCATTTTGGCGTTGACGGCCTGCACATCCTTTTCGCCAAACATGCCCCGCGCCACGCCCGATTGGTTGCTGACCACCACAGTGGCAAACCCCATCGCCCTGCATTTTGCGACCGCCGCCCCCGCCCCGGCGACTAATTTGACCTGGGCCGGATCGCCCAAATATTCGTGCCCGACGATGAGCGTGTTATCCCGATCAAAAAATACCGCAGGCCGTCGCATAAACCGCAGTATACCCGCGACGGTTGGGGACTGTTAATTGTCCGTGTGGATAAGCCTTGGCGGAAGTCTATATTGGATACGTCATGGAATTCGTCCCGAGGTGAAATATGACATTTGAAAACAAAGTGGCGATCCTCAGCGGGGCGGCCTCGGGCATGGGGCTGTTGGCGGCGCAGAATCTCAGTGTTTTGGGTGCAAAAGTCGTGCTGACCGATGTCAACCGCGATTCACTCGAAGCGGCGGTAGCGGGCATTCGCCAAACCGGTGGCCAAGCCACTGGCGTGCAAGTGGACGTTCGCGACTATGGTCAAGTCAAAAGCGCCGCCGACACCGCAATGGCAAACTATGGTCGCATCGATTTGTTGCTCAATTTTGCCGGCGGTGCCGAAGGCCGGATGCTGAACTGCACCGCTCCGTTCCATGAAATGCCGATCGAGGTGATCGACTGGGGATTGGACGTGAACCTCAAAGGCGTCGTCTATTTCTGCCGCGCGGTACTGAAGACGATGATCGAACAGAACAGTGGCGTAATCATCACGCTCGGATCGGTAACCGGCGTGGAAGGATCGGCGGGTGCGGTCAATTACTCTGCCGCCAAGAGCGGGATTATTGGGTTGACCAAGGCACTGGCGCTGTGTGGCGCGCCGCACAATGTCCGCGCTTGTTGCGTTTCACCGGGCCCGGTTCTGACGCGAGCGGCCATGGCCAGCATGCCGACCCGCCTGGGTCGCGCCGCCGAACCACAGGAAATTGTGGATCTAATTTTGTACCTCTGCTCAGACAAAGCGGCATTTATCACCGGCACCAATTACCTGATTGACGGCGGCCGCACCTGTGGCGGGATGTGATGACTAATCTCAAGGAATAGTTAGATGAGATTCGATAACAAAATCGCCATTGTCACTGGGGCCGCTCAGGGCATCGGCAAGGCCACCGCGCTGCGGTTGGCGCAAGAAGGGGCCAAAGTTGTCCTCGTTGACATCGATCAAGCCGGGATCGAACAGGTTGCCCAGACGATACGCGCCACTGGCGGTACTGCTTTGGCCTTGGTTGTGGACATTGCCAGGAACGATGACGTCAAAGCGGCCGCAGCCAAAGTGCTGGCGACCTTTGGGCAGATCGACATTCTGGTCAACAACGCCGGGGCGGGCTGGCGTCAGGCGGTTCCGTTTGTGGATTTGCCTGACGGCTCATGGGAATGGATTATCGACCTGAACGTCAAAGGCTCCCTCTATTTTACGCATGCCGTGATCGGAAACATGGTTGCGCGGCAATATGGAAAAATCGTCAATGTTTCCTCGATTGCCGCCAGCGTGGGGATTCCAAAGCTGGCCGTATATGCCGCCAGTAAGGGGGCTATCGTCTCCTTCACCAAATCGCTTGCGATGGAACTCGGGCCGGCGCGGATCAACGTCAATTGCGTTTCTCCCGGGTTGGTTGCCGGGGAGACCGAACCGCTTGGCCCGTCCGCAGGCACTTTTTTGGGTCGCAAAGGGAGTCCCGATGAATTTGCCGCCGTCATCGCTTTTCTTGCATCGGACGAGGCGTCGTTCATCACCGGCGCGGATTATCTGGTCGATGGTGGCCGAACGCTGGGGCCGCGTGGTGTCTAAACAGTTTATCAGTGCGGTCAAATAGCCTTCAAACCTGGACCAAGCAATGAAACCTTCCTTTCTCAAATCGCCGCATCCGGTCATCACCGGCATCATGTGTGGACAAACGCCGCAGGAGTTGATCGCCGAGTCCAGAAATGCGGAGTTCGACGGCGCCAAAGGGATCGCGATCGGTCTGGCGGATCTGAAGCCGGAGTTTCGCAATCAGGGCTCGCTGAGAAGCATTGTCAACGCGGTCAATCTGCCGTTCATGTTCTTCTTTTACCGGGACGACAAATGGGAGAACCTCGATGACGACGGGCGGCAGAACCTGCTTTTGATCGCCGCCGAGGCCGGGGGGTCGATGATTGATGTCATGGGCGATCTGTACGACCCCTCGCCGCTGGAACTGACCCGCAATCCGATCGCGATCGAAAAGCAAAAGCGTCTGATCGACCAGATCCACGCCAAGGGCGTCGATGTGGTGATGTCTTCGCATATGCAGTGTTCGAGAACGACTGAGCAGGTTCTGGAGCACCTTCGCCAGATGGAATCGCGCGGGGCGGATGTGGTGAAGATTGTGACGACCGTGGGTACCGATGACGAACTTGCCGAGGCATTTCGCACCACCATGATCTTGCATCGTGAACTTAAGACCCCGTTCATTCACCTCTGCAACGGAAAATACAGCCGGCCGCACCGGTTTATGGGTCCGGCGATGGGCGTCTCGATTCTGTTCGCCGTTCACCGCTTTGAACCGCGTTACGGGATGCCGCAACCAACGATACAAGCGATGAAAGCGGTCCTGGACAACCTCCATTGGCATATCGGTCAAGTGACCTGAATTGGTGGTGGCAGACATGGGCTATGGCGACCTGCGTCGAAGAGGTCTGGATTCAGCCGAATTGGTGCGTGAGGATGAGGTTAGCGCGGTCACACCACGCCGCGCTTGACACGAATGGCGCGCGGACGTATCAGTTTTACATGGATCACCCCAAGATCGTTTACGACGCGATTACCTTCGACGACGTACTTCTAATCCCGCAATACAGCGATTTTATTCCGTCCGATGCCGACGTGCGCACGCGGCTGACGCGGGGGATCGAGATCAATATCCCGCTTATCAGTGCCCCCATGGACACCGTCACCGAGGCCGCACTGGCGATCGCGCTGGCACAGGAAGGGGGCATCGGCATTGTCCACAAGAATCTCCCCATCGAAGCCCAGGCCCGCGAAGTCGAAAAGGTCAAACGTTCCGAGAACGGCGTCATCGTCGATCCGATCGTGCTCTCGCCCAACAACACCATCGCCGACGCCCGGCGGGTGATGCAGGAATATAACGTTTCGGGCATCCCGATCTGCGAAATCGGTTCGACACAGATCGGCGTGCGTGCCCGGTCCAGCTCGGCCGGTAAATTGCCCAGACTGGTCGGCATCCTCACCCGCCGCGATCTGAAATATCAGGAGGACGAACAGCGTCGCATCGGCGATGTGATGACCAAGAATAATCTGGTCACCGCGCCCGAAGGCACGTCGCTGGAAGACGCCGAACGCACGCTTTACAAGAGCAAGGTCGAAAAGTTGCTGATCATCGACCCGGCGGGGGGGCTTGCGGGTCTGATTACGATGCGTGACATCGACAAACTGCACCAATTCCCCAAATCCTGCAAAGACAGTCGCGGCCGGCTTCGCGTGGGGGCGGCGACGGGCGTGAAGGATTTCGCCCGCGTCGAGGCCCTCATCCATGCCGACGTCGACGTCATCATCGTCGATACCGCGCACGGGCACAGCAAGAATGTGATGGAGACGGTGCGGGAGATTAAGAAGAACCACACAATTCAGGTTATCGCTGGCAATATCGCGACCGCAGAGGCTGCAAAGGATCTGATCGACGCGGGCGTGGACGGCGTAAAGGTCGGGATCGGGCCCGGGGCGATCTGTACGACGCGGATCGTCAGCGGCGTGGGTGTGCCGCAGATCAGTGCGATCCTGAACGCATTGAGCGTCGCCGAATCGGCGGGCGTGCCGGTGATCGCCGATGGAGGAATTAGACATTCGGGTGATATCGCCAAAGCCATCGCCGCCGGTGCCAGTTGCTGCATGATGGGATCTCTTTTTGCCGGGTTGGATGAATCTCCCGGTGAAATGATCATCCATCAGGGGCGTCGTTATAAGAGTTATCGCGGCATGGGCTCGATGGGCGCGATGGTCCAGGGCAGCAAGGACCGCTACGGACAGGCCGGCGTGTCGTCGGCGAGCAAATTGGTGCCCGAAGGCGTCGAAGGTCGCGTGCCGTATCGCGGTCCTTTGAGCGATTTTGTCTATCAATTAGTTGGCGGTTTGCGAGCGGGCATGGGATACTGTGGAACGAAGAATATTGATGAGCTTCGCACGCGTGCGAAGTTCTGCCGGGTCAGCGGTGCGAGCATGGCCGAAAGTCACCCGCATGACATCACGATCACAAAGGAAGCGCCGAATTACTCCAATGAATATTCCGAGGTCAAGAGATGAGAAACCTGCTGTCCATCACCGTCCTAATCCTCATCGCAAACACCGGCTGTAAATCGACCGGCGGAACAGAAGACGGGTCGGTGTCGGAGCGTCAGGATTCTGCGATGAAAGACCCCTTTACATACGGGCCAGCCAATCATGACCCGAAAAAGGCCCCGACCGGTGTTTCCGACAAACACCCCGGCGACGCGACGGCTAAAGAGGAATGGAATCGATTCTGGAACCCCTGAATTGTCGATATGGACATTAGTTCGAACATCATTCACAATATTAAGCACGAAGGACAAGCAAATGAATACGACACGAATGATCCTGGGCCTGGCGACACTGGCGATGTTGGGTGGGTGCGTCAAGACCAGCACCACCAGCACTGGCATGATCAATAGCGAACCGCTCACGATCGATCCGGCGATGCAACTTCGTGACTGGCAGCCCTCCGTTGCCTATTACGCCAACGGCGACACGATGAGTGGTTCGACCGGGTTTGCCTATGAGCCGGATCCTAAGTTGGATTCGTGGCAGTATTATTTCGCGGACCCGGGGACCTATTTTGTGAATCTGGTGACCTCGCCGTACACACTGTACGAACAGCGTGATGGAGTAGGCTCGACCGGCGTGTCGCTCCCCCCAACCTACACTGCAGTCCCACCGTTGCCACCGAGCTACGCCAAGACCGTCACCACCGCTCCGACGACCGCTCCGAAATAGCAGTCGTTCGGTGTACTTGCGTCTCTGTGAAGTGTGTGCGCCTATTCCGATCGCGCCCGAACAGTCAATCGTTTGAGCTGCGGTCTCTTGTTGCCTAATCAGATTCGTATCCGATTCCCCAACAAACCAAGGCAGGTCTGAAATGAGCCGAATCGTCTATCCCAGCCATTGCCAGACGATCGTTGACGTTACCCGCGCCCCGTGGAATCTGGACCCGACCGGCCAGCGGGACTGCACCGAAGCCCTCGTGCGACTTCTGGAAGAGATGGCCAGGGTTTCCATTGAGGGCATGCGAAACGTGATGGACCATTTGCAGGAGGTGGCCCACACACAGCAGGAATATGTGATGAAGGGCAGTTTCGAGAACGCGGTACGCCGGGGCGTGCCCTTCGGAATCTTTCCAGACCCGCAGCCGCCCAGCCGGATTATCTATTTCCCGCGTGGCATCTATCGGGTGAGCGATACCATCAGCTACCGTACCGACAAGTTGAAAAACGGATTTGGTAGCGAGCTTTCGTGGCGAATTCGCCTTGTTGGTGAGAGTCAGCAAGACACCATCATCCGCTTAGAGGACAATTGTCGCGGTTTCGAGTACGGCAGTGCGAAACCGGTGATCGCGTTCATGCTGGGGAATGGTTCGAACGTCGCGATGAGCAACTATGTTCGGAACTTGACGGTTGAGACGGGTCGGGGCAATCCAGGTGCTGTTGGCATCGATTTTTTCGGAAACAATACCGCTGGGCTGCGGGATGTCACCATACGTTCGGGCGACCCGGAGCGTGTCGGCCGTTGCGGTCTTTCGATCTCGCGTCCGAACGCGAGCGGGTGTCTGTTCAAGCGAGTGAAGATCGAGGGATTCGACTACGGGATCGACCTACAGGAGGAGAGTTCGGATCTGGTCTTCGAAGACATCGAACTCAGCGAGCAACGCGTTAAACCGATCCTGATCAAAGGGGCGATCGTGTGCATGCGTCGGATTCGCAGTCACAACCATATGCCAGCCCTGACGGTGCGGAATCACAACAGTCATCTGGTGCTTCTGGACAGCGAATTTGTCGGGGGCGCGGCCACCGCGCCATCCATCGAGTCAAAACAAGGCCAGATCTTTGTCCGCAACCTGCGTACGCAAGGGTATGGGATGGCGATCGGGTTGACGTACTCCCCCGGATGGCCTACCACCCCGGTGGTGCCAGAGACCTTTGTGGAGGAATACACTTCCGGACCGCCCGTGGTGCTACGACCCGGCGAGTCCTGCCGATCTCTGGCATTGGAACTGCCACCCGAGCCGGAAGTACCGTGGGAGGAAGATCTGTCGAACTGGATCGATCCGGGCGCTTTTGGCGCGACCGGCGACGGACAAACCGATGACACCGATGCGATTCAACGCGCCATGGATTCGGGAAAGCCAGTGGTATTCTTTCAGCCGGGGGCGTATCGCATCAACGCGCCGGTGAGGATCCCCGCCTCGGTCCGCCGCGTCAATTTCATGTTCTGTGATCTGGTTGCCGGCCCGGACCTGCGCGAACTCCGCCAGCAGGGCATGTTCCGCGTCGAAGGCGAATCCGATATCCCGCTGCTAATGGAGGATTTGTTCTCCTTTGAACGGAATCATGGACATCATGTGCTGGTGGATCACGCATCCCGCCGGACGTTGCTCCTGCACGATCTGCACGCCCAAGCCTGCGCGGTCTATCGAAACTCAGTTCCTGGCGGCAAGGTGTTTATCGAAAACATCTGCTGCACGAGCGGGATTTTCAACCCGCAATACGATCGCCCGCTGTTTGAGTTCATCGGACAGCAGGCGTGGTGCCGTCAACTGGACCCCGAATACAGCTCGAACAAGGTGATCAACGACGGCGGCGATCTGTTTGTCCTCGGGTACAAGACCGAAGGTCACGGCATTGCCTTTACGACCCGCAATGGCGGCCGCAGCGAAATTCTCGGCGGCATCCTGAAATTTGGGCGTGACGACGAAACGCCGGTTGCACTGAACGACAGATCGGACGTCTGTCTGGTCGGATCGACTTCCGGTTCCGAGGGGAGTCATGTGTTTCGCGTGGCCGCCCGCGAGATCCGCGCCGATGGCGTGTTGGACGCCCGGCGTGAACAGTTCCCGGTTCGCTATGGCTCACAGTATTTCATCACCCTTTATGTAGGCCGCAACCGCGAATCGGACTGATTCTCAGAAGCTGGGGTTTCTGGCAAATACCGGCCGAGACATCTTCCACTTTCCGCGAAACTTCGCGGGCATCTTGGACGAATCGGGCGGAATCGGTACATTGCGTTGCTTCGAGTGAAAACTGGAGACAAACGCCCATGAACCTGAAAACCGCCGACCCACAGATTGCCGCACTGATCGCGAAGGAAGCCATTCGCCAGCAGGAGACGCTGGAGATGATCGCTTCGGAAAACCATGCCTCCGCCGCCGTGATGGAGGCGCAGGGGTCGATCCTGACCAACAAATACGCCGAGGGATATCCCGGGCGACGGTATTATTCGGGTTGCGAGTATTACGACGAGATCGAGCAACTGGCGATCGACCGCGCCTGTCAGCTTTTTGGGTGCAAATACGCCAATGTCCAGCCGCACTCGGGTGCCAACGCCAACTTTGCCGTGCAACTGGCGATGTTCAACCCCGGCGACACTTTTGCGGGGATCGAGCTATCCAATGGCGGGCACCTGACCCATGGCTCGCCCGTCAATGTCTCAGGCAAATGGCTCAAACCGGTGACGTACAAACTGGTGCAGGATGAGTCGCGCGACGACTGGGGCTATATCGATTTTGATTCGGTCGAGGCGGTCGTCAAGGAGCACAAGCCCAAGATCATCATGTGCGGGTACAGCGCGTATCCGCGAACGATCGATTTTGCCAAGTTCCGCACGATCGCGGACAAGTATGGTGCGTTGCTTTGGGCGGATATCGCCCATATCGCCGGTCTGGTGGCAGGTGGGGCGCACCCCAGCCCGTTTCCACATTGTCAGATTGTCACCACGACGACCCACAAAACCCTTCGCGGCCCGCGCGGGGGGTTGATCCTTACCAACGATGAAGAACTCAGCAAGCAGTTCAACAAGGCCGTCTTCCCCGGCAGCCAGGGCGGGCCGCTCATGCACGTCATCGCCGCCAAAGCGGTCGCGTTTGGCGAAGATCTCAAGCCGGAGTTCAAGACCTATTCCGCCCAGGTGGTCTCCAACTGTAAACGGCTGGCCAAAGAGTTGATGGGCATGGGTTACAAGCTGGCGTCGCGCGGGACGGACAACCATCTGATCCTGATCGATCTGCGTCCGATTGATGCCGACTTAACCGGCAAGATCGCGTCGCTGTGGCTGGAGAAGGTGGGCATTATCGCCAACATGAACACCGTCCCCAACGAGACGCGCAGCCCGCTGCACACCAGCGGCATCCGCATGGGCACGCCCGCTCTGACGACCCGCGGATTGCTGGAAGACGATCTGGCCGACATCGCCAGGATCATCGACCGCGTTTTCCGATCCAAAGGCGACGAAACCGCACTCGCCAACTGCAAAAAGGATGTGCTTGCGATCTGCAATCATTTCCCGATGAAGCACTGAGCGAACGTCAAACTCCAATCTCACAACCGGTAACGGCTGTGGTAAAGTGACGTGTGGCATGAAACGACTATCACGGACCGAACGGGTTATAGTGCTGGTGATGATCGGATTCTTCTTGATGACCCTCGCCTTCACGATAGCGTCCAAGCTTGAGAGCCAGGCATGGGCACCATAGTTTTCAGACGTAGATAGTATGACTGCGGCGAGACATCCGCGTCATTGCGCGTAAGATCGACTTAGTCATGGACGTTTTCCTCGGAGCCTTGCTTATCTTCGCTTTGCGCATCGGCGACGTATCGATCGGGACGATGCGGGTCTTGATGGTCGTGCAGGGTCGTCGGCTGCCGGCGACGGTGCTGGCGGTGCTGGAGGCGGCGATCTGGATCGTGGCGATCTCGCAGGTCTTTTCCAGTGCGTACGATTGGCCTCAGATGATCGGCTACGCCTGCGGTTTTGCCGCCGGGACCGCGATCGGGATGACGATCGAGCAGTGGATCGCCCACGGCAAGGTGCTGATCCGCGTCGTCTCGCGCGATGATGCGACCAAACTGATCAAAATGCTTGCCGACACGGGGTTTGGCGTGACGCGATTTCGTGGCGAAGGCGTCGGCGGAAAAGAAGTGCAGGAATTGATGATCGTCACCTCCCGCCGCCGCACGCGGCAACTTGTCGCGATGGTCCACAAGTACGACAACGACGCCTTCATCACCGTCACCGGCGTCGCCCAAATGATCGGCGGATATCTACCCCAAACCAGGGCGTGGTCGCTGCGCAAATGACCAACCGCGCTGCGTCATAATCATCTCAGGGACACGCTCGCCATCGCCGTACGACAACCGCCGCTCGCCCGCGACAATTCCTGATCAAACCGACTAATTAAGAATTACAAGCGTGGCGCCCATTGAAAATAATGAATCGACCCTTTTAGGTCGGCTCACAAAATCCGCCAGTGGGTTGGTATACTGCTGCACATGGTTCGGACGATGATGCGATGTTTGCTGCTGTTGTGCCTGGCATTCGTGGCGGTGGGCTGCGCGAACTCGCCGAGTCAGGATGCGGGGCAGACCGTAGCAGTCGCCAATATTGAGCGGTCGCCGATCGAAAACTTTGGCGTGGTCGATGCGGATCTTTGGCGAGGCAGCGCCCCCGACATTGCCGGTTACCGGTGGCTGTACGATGCGGGGGCGAAGACGATCATCGACCTGCAAACCGACGACCTGTCCGCCAGGATCCCGCAAGGCATCGAGTATGTACACCTGCCCACTTCTGCGTGGCACGCCGATGAGGTGGATATACAAAAAGTGGTTGCGGCGATTCGCGAACACCCCAAACCCGTCTACATCCACTGCGCCCAAGGCCGCGACCGCACCGGGCTGGCAGTGGCGGGGTATCGACTCTCCAAGGACGTCCGCCTTGAAGACGTGCTGAAGGATCTCGATCAATATCACATCAACTGGTGGTGGCGTGCGCCCATTCGTCAACGTCTTGGCTCGCTTGCGGACAATCAGTTCGAAAAAGTCCAATGACCATGAATACGCCGCGCCCACCATTCGTGGAGAAGGCCTGGTCAAGACAGATCGACGAGAACAAGAACCGACCCATTTAGGTCGCCCTCAGATGATCGGCGGCTACCTCCCCCAAACTCGCGCCTGGTCGCTCCGCAAGTAAATCATCCCGCTGTGTGAAGGATGAACGTGTCCGGCTTCCCTTTTTGCGATTCGCTGCTCAGGCCAACGCACTGCCCGCCGTTCACCACTCCGCCGACCCTTCCATCTCGCCAACTTTTCTCGGTGTGAATTCAAGTCGATTGAAAAGTGGGCAAAGAAGTCCGTCTGCCAATTCTGTGACCATTAACCGTCCATCGGACTGAATTTTCCCCTGATAACGACGGAATTCCCAGCCGCCCGCTTCGCGTGCATTCAAGAACTCAATGAATATTTCGCCCTTTTCTACCTTGAATCGGCCGACTCTACATCGCTGTAATTTCTCGCCATCGGTCTTTTGCAGACCATCAACCGATCGGCCGTCTCTATGGCTGTACCACCATTCAGCAATTCTACCGTTTGGGAAAAATCGCCAGAAACTGAGGTCGGGATACCGTGTCTGAGGATAGATATACAACGTATCGAATTGTATTCCTCCAATTTCCGGACCAATTTCCGTAGGCGCTGGCAGCGCGTAGGCACTCCATTCTACGGGAACAATCCTGCCCTCCACATCTTTCGTCACACCCATCTCTGGCCGTGGAGTACAGGCGATGTTCCAGACGAAAACCAGTGGCAAACAAATTAGAAACACTCTACGATAAGATATTGAATTCTCTTTCATTTTCGTCATCCTTCAGTCTCATTGCGTAAACTCCGTTGAAGCGGACCCAACGGTCCGGGCCCCTATAACCCATATTTGGGGTCGTCAGATTCGGGAGTGTAGACCAGCTATGACAGTCAGCCAATATTGATCCAATGCTCCTTAAAGCCGTCCACTCACCTCTCAGCGAAAGGCTTTCTACAGTGTTGCGGCGGTTCGCCGCTGGCCATTCCTTAACGATCATAACGAGTCATGCCGTGTTGTTCTCAACTGGCGAAGCAGTGTCTATTTCCTTGCGGGAAGTGCGTAATTCCGCGCCGCATTTACGCATTTCCGTGCGCCATTTATGCACTTCCTCGCAGGAAGTGCGTATTTCCTCTCGCCATCTACGTACTTCCTGGCGGGAAGTGCGTATTTCCTGGCCGGAAGTACACACTTCCCAGCGGAAAGTGCGTATTTCCTCGCGCCATTTACGCACTTCTCACCAGGAAGTACGCATTTCTCGGCAGGAAGTACGCACTTCTCAGCGGGAAGTACGCACTTCTAAGCCGGAAGTACGCACTTCTAAGCAGGAAGTGCGTACTTCCTTGCGTCACGGGCGAGTTATCGGAACGGCCAGAGCGCGGCGGTGTTGGGACGGCGGATTTTATCGGGCGAATCATCGCTTGTTCAAAGGCAAAATGCAGCTTTCAACCGGTGAGTGCGGCGGTCATCTGGCTCCCAGCGCTCTCCGCAGGGTTCGGCGAATGTTGACCGGAAAAAGGCCGACGACAGAATAGAGGGTTGGGCTACAATGCCTGCAGACATGAAAGTAAAAGTTTTCAATCATCTCGGACAGTTAATCGGCCCGGTCGAGACACCCCGCGCGGAGAAATCGGACGCCGAGTGGAAGGCGCAACTCACAGACGAGCAATACCAGGTCGCCCGGGGCAAGGGGACCGAAAGCCCGTTTTGCGGAACGTTGCTCGACAATAAGAAGGAAGGCGTTTACGCCTGTATTTGCTGCGGTTTGCCGCTGTTTGCCTCGTCGCACAAGTTTGAATCGGGCACGGGTTGGCCGAGTTTTTTTGCACCGGTCGCCAAGGAAAACGTGACGACTGAAGAAGACAACGCCTACGGGATGCGCCGGGTCGAGATCCTCTGCGCCCGCTGCGATTGTCACCTCGGACATGTCTTTCCGGATGGGCCCAAACCCACCGGCCAGCGGTATTGCGTCAACAGCGAATCACTCCGATTCGTCGATCAATCCAACCTTGCCAGCCTGGCGGATGCATCATTGAAGGGATCGAAATGAATGTGCTGATCATCGGTGGATCGGGATTCTTGTCCGGGCACGTGACCCACGCCGCACTGGCGGCGGGTCATGCGGTGACGATCGTCACGCGCGGCAAACGACCCGCACCGGCAGGCGTGACCACCCTCGTCGCGGATCGGCAGGATCGTGAGGGATTTGCCAACGCAATTGCATCTACAAAAGCACGTTGGGACATGGCGATCGACTGCATCGGTTTCACCGCCGCCGACGCCGAGCAGGATGTGGGCGTGATCGGGGATCACTGCGATCAGTTGGTGTTTGTGTCGACGGATTTTGTCTATTCGATCGAAAATCGTCCGTTTCCGGTGGATGAAACGTTCGCCGAGTATGAGAAGCAAATCGCCTACGGACGCGGCAAGCGCGAGGCGGAACTGGTGATCCTGAGCGCCGCCGGCAAACTGCCGGTGACGGTGGTCAGACCCTGTCATATCTATGGACCGGGTTCGCTATTGGGGTGTCTGCCGATGCACGGGCGTGATCCCAAGCTGATCGAACGCCTTCGCGCCGGTGAAACCCTTACGCTCGTCGGCGGCGGGCATTTCTTGCAGCAGCCGATCTTTGCCCCCGATCTGGCTCGCATGTTACTCAGTTGTCATGCCAATCCCAAAGCCGCTGGCGAGGTCTTCCTCGCGGCGGGGCCGAATGTGGTGGAATCCAAGCGGTATTATCAGATCGTCGCTCAACATTTGGGCGTCAATGTCGGATTCGCCGAGACATCGGTGAGCGATTTTCTGGCGGCGAATCCTGACAAACGCCCGTTCTGCGCGCATCGCGTCTATTCGATGGAAAAAGCCCGCGCCGCCGGTCTGACGGTCCCCGCCACGCCGTTGGTGGAGGGGTTGGGGCAGCAGGTAAAATCGATCCTGGGTTAAGCCACGACCTGCGATCGTGTCAGATCACACGCCGTAATATGTTCGGCCTTTGCCTTCGAGGTGGTCGAGCAGGGCGTTGGGGGAAAGTGCTTCGCCGGTGATGCGTTGGATTAGCTCGCGTCCGGGGTAGCGACGGCCGTGCATGTGGACGTTGGATCGCAGCCACGCCAACAGCGCCGCGAACTCGCCTTTGGCGATCAATCCGTCGAGGCCGGGAATCGCTTTGTGGGCGGCGCGGAATAACTGGGCGGCGTACATATTCCCCAGCGCGTAGGTCGGGAAATAGCCGATCAGGCCGCAACTCCAATGCACATCCTGCAGACAGCCCTTGGACGCATCGGGCACATCCAGCCCAAAATATCGCTTGAACGTTTCGTTCCAGACCGTCGGGATGTCGGCGACGTTCAGATCGCCGGTGAGCATCTTTTGTTCGATCTCAAATCGCAAAAGGATGTGCAGGTTGTAAGTCGCTTCGTCCGATTCGACGCGGATGAAGCTGGGCCGAATATCATTGACTGCGAACATCCAGTCGTCGATCGACACGTCGTCGAGCGCTGGCGCAAAAAGCGACTTGACCCGAGGCATAAACCCATCCCAGAACGGGCGCGAGCGGCCGACCAGATTCTCCCACAGGCGCGACTGGCTTTCGTGGATGCCCAGCCCGGTGGCCTCGGCAAGTGCGGTGCCGAAATGCGTCTGCTTGGGCAGGCCTTGCTCGTACATGGCATGGCCGGTTTCGTGGAGCGTGCCGAAGAAGGCGTCGCTGAAGAATTGTTCATCGTAGCGAGTGGTGATGCGGGTGTCGCCGGGCGCGATGCCGGAACAGAACGGGTGAACCGAGACATCGAGCCTTCCGGCGTTGTCGTCGAACCCGATCGCGATCGCGGCCTCTTTGGCGAGTTTCTCCTGCAATGCGGCAGGATATTTTCGTTCCAGGATTTCGAGCGGGGCTTTTTTGCCTGATGCGTTCACACGTTCGATCAAGGCGACCAGTCGCGGCTTCATCTGGCCGAAAATGTCGTTCAATGATGCGACGGTTTCGCCCGGTTCATAACCTTCCAGCAGTGCGTCATACGGGTGGCCGCTCTTGCTGCCGAGGCACTTGGCTTCCTGGCGCTTTAGGTCGAGGACTTTGGTCAGCCACGGGGCAAAGTGTGCGAAATCCTGCTTCTTGCGCGCTTCGACCCATGCCGCCTGCGAGAGTGTGGTGGTGTGCGAGAGCGTTTCGACCAGCGATGCGGGCAACTTGGTGGCACGATCAAAATCACGACGCAGTTCGCGCAGGATGACCGCCTGATCAGGCGTTTCGATCTTTTCCGATTCGCATTTGGCTAGTGCGTCGCCGATGGCGGGGGAGGTGAAGCGTTCGTGGTTCATGCGCGCCAGTAGTGATCCCTGTGTGGCGCGAAAATCGGTCCCGCCGGGCCTGAGCATGACATTCTCGTCCCAGCCGACGAGTGCGCCGATCGAGCCGAGCGTGGCGATTTCCTTGAGGTCTTTGATCAGTTTGTCGTAGGTGTCGGACATGGTTGGCCTTGGGCTTTATTTAAGGTGTTTTGCGAAGAACGCGAGAACCTTGTCGCGAAAATCGTGCGCGTCATTTTTCAGTTTGAATGTGTGCGGTGCGTCGGGGACGAGGATCAGGTCATGCTCGACGCCCAGTTCCTTAAGCTTTTCTGCCATTACTTCCGACTGCTGCTGTTCGACAACGGTGTCGGCGGTGCCGTGGAGGAGCAACGTGGGCGGGAAGGCTTTGGTGGCCAGATGATAGGGAGAGGCGGCGCGGTAGAGGTCGGGCCGTTGCGTGCGCGACTGCCCGAACATGAGTTGGTTTTCCCCTTTTCGGCCGAGAAGGTCGGTGGGGGGATAGAGGGCGACGACCGCCTGGATGGGCGCGGTTTGATTCTTGGGATCGGTTGTTCCCAGCAAGAGCGACAGGTTTCCGCCTGCCGATCCGCCGATTGCGCCGATGCGATTGGGGTCGATCGCGTATTCGTCGGCGTTTTTTCGCAGGAACGCCACCGCCGCCCGGCAATCTTCGATACAGACTGGCCATGACGGCTTGTCGCGCTCGGCGAGTTGATAGTTGACACTGGCGACCACATAGCCTGCGTTGGCGAAGGTGGTCGCCATCTGCACCTCGCGATCGTCGGCTTTATCGCCCAATCGCCACCCGCCGCCGTGGATGACCAGGATC
>JBGSMH010000457.1:0-5323 GCA_041740275.1 Phycisphaerae bacterium | reverse complement strand
GTGTCGGACCTGCTGCAATTTGCCGAGGCCAATGGACAAATCGAACCATCGGTTCGCGATCGGCCGACGAATCGGCTGATCCGTTCTCTGGAGGAATTGTCGGCACCGCTGACGACGCTGCGTGAGGCGTTTGATGCACTGGCGCGCTCGCGGGTGTCCGGACAACTCGATGCCGCGATCCAGCAGCAATATGCCGATCAGCGGCAGCGGTTTGAGGCACTGATCGATCAGCTATCGCAAACCTCAGTCGCCGAGCCGACCACCAGTTTCGCTGAAGCGAAGCTCAAGCAATTGAAAGACACGCTCGATTTGATGACGCGCGATCTACCCGAGCGCCACATCGAACAATTAAGGAACGACGCCCGTCGCCGCGACGCCGACGCCGACGAGCAATTGGTTAAGAACGACCCGAAGTTGGCGAAGATTGTCTCCGAACTTTCGCTTCAGACGCGGCTGGAACTGGCCCGTCGTGCCGCCACTCACCTTTTTCGCGCCTCCGGCGACCCCGCCAAGCCGGTCATGCAGGCGCTGGGGACCGAAGTTTCTCCTGACAAGCTTATTGACCTATCGGCAGATGGGACATCGTCCCCGCTATTGCTATCACTCAAACAGACGATCGAGCGGGTGGGCGCGCGCGACTTGCAGGCGATCGTGCTCTTAAGTGATGGCCGATCGACCGAAACGACGACCAACGTCCCGCCGCTGCTCAGTGCGGCAGGGGTGCCGGTGTTCTCGGTGTTGTGCGCGCCGGTCGATCGTCACCCGGATGTCCGCATCGCCGGGATCGATCTGCCCCCAACCGCACTGTCGGGTGAGACGATCTCCGTCGGCGTGCATGTCCGCTCGCGCAATGCCGACGGCAAGCAGGTGAAGGTAATTGTCACCGATGAAAAGTCGGTAAAGCACGAGAAAACCGTCACCCTCAGCGGCGAGAGCAATCTGGTCCGCTTCGACATCCCTGCCGGTGCCCCGCCATCGGCAAAGATCGAAGCGCGCGTCGAACCGATCGCCAATGAACGCCTGACGGAGAACAACGTCGCCTCCGCATCGGTTACGGTGGTCGATCAGAAGATCAACGTTCTTTTGTTGGCCGGTCATGCGGGATGGGATGTGCAATATCTGCGGAACATCCTATCGCGTACGCCGTGGGTGGTGTTGCAGGATCAGTTGCTGATTGACGATGACACGAAGTGCCGGTTTTCAACTGAGGTGATCCTCAAGCAGGACGTGATCATCCTGGCCGGGATGCCGGTGGCGTCGCTATCGGCGCAGCAGATCGATGCATTGCACCGGGCGGTGTCGGACGAGGCGCGATCGGTGTTGATGTTGGGCAGTGATCCGCAAACGCTGATCAGTTACGCCCATCAGCCACAGTTGGCGTCGATGTTGCCGTATCGGATCGACCAGACGCCGATATGGCGCACCGCGCCCGCCGACGAGCCGACGGTTCGGCCAATCCCGTCGGCATCGGCGCAGGTGCTCGGGCTGCCACTTCTGAAGCTGGATGACGACCCCGATGCGTCGCTCCGCAAGTGGCTGGCACGGCCGCTGATGTATCGGCTGCTGCGGGTCGGGCAACTCAAGCCGCAGGCGTCGGCGTTGATGATCGATCGATCGAGTGAGTTTCCATTGATGGTCGAATCGGCCGTCGGGGCGGGTCGGGCACTATCGATGCTGATCGACGAGACCTGGCGGTGGCGTCGCGAGGTGGGTGGTGACGCCCACGACCGATTCTGGCTGCAACTGATCCGCCATCTGGCCGAGCCGCGCTACAATGTGTCGCAGGATGCAATGTCACTGGGCGTGGATCGCACCGAATCGGCCGCCGGGCAGACGGTGGATATTCGCGCGCGTACGGATGTGCCTGCTGATGTTCCGGTGACGTTTCAGCTTCGCCGGGGCGAGCAGATCATCGAACAGCAACCGGCGCGGTCGCTCTTGCCCGGCAGCGGGCGATGGTCGGGATCGTTTTCTCCAGATGAACCGGGGAAATACGACATCGTGCTCAAGGCTGGTGAGCGAGAGGTGGCGGTGCCGCTGGTGGTCCGGGCCGCGGGTGAACAGGAGTTGGCGGATGTCGCTCCCGATCCGGCGCTTTTGGCGCGGATCGCCAGTGTTTCAGGCGGGCGAATGTATTCGCTGCCGCAGATCGACCAGCTTGCCAGCGTGATCTCCGGGCGACAAATCGAACGTGTTGATACAATCCAATACGCCCTGTGGTGCAGCCCATACCTTTTTGGGGTGTTGGTGGCGTGCCTGGGGCTGGAATGGGCGATTCGCAAACAGATCGGACTGGTATGAACGCCGCAGCAACCGACACATCGCAGGGCACACTCGACCTCACGCTTGACCGACTGATGGGAGACTTTGTGCGTCGCCGCCGTCGCTTGCGCGCAACTGGGGTGTGTTGTCTGGCGATCGCGGGCGCAGTGTTGTGGTTGCTGGCCGGTGCGGTGGTCGATCGATTGCTGGCGTTACCGGCCAGCGTGCGGATCGCGACGTTGTCGATCCTGCTGTTGCTGATCGGGCTGGCGATTTATCGCATCATCCAACTGATCTTCGGAAAGCGTTTCGACAAACTCATCGCCGCGCGACAAATCGAGGCGATGACGCCGACGCTACGCGATCGGCTGATCACCGTCGTCACGCAGCAATCGCTTCCGATGCGCCAGCGCGGCAGTGAAGAATTAACGCACCTGCTATCCGATGATGTGACCCAACAACTCGCCAAACAGCCGCCCGAGCGATTGATCAATAATCGCCACATCGCCCCGGCGGTAGTGCTGCTGTCGGTGGCGGGCGTGGCGCTGGTCTTGATGTCTCTGATCCCGTGGCTGGGGTTGCCCAATTTGATCGCCCGTCAGGTGATGCCGCTGGCCGACATCCCGCCGGTCACGACCACGCGGATCAACGTGCTGACCGGATCGCTCGACCTGCCCCAAGGCCAGTCGTTGGCCGTGGTGGCGGATGTGGTCCGTGGCCCGGGGGAGGCGGTACTGCTGGTCGGTGCCGATGACGATTCATTACAGCCAGTCGCGATGGCGCGAACGTTTGCCGATCGGTTTGCTGTCACACTGCCTGCGGTCGAGCGCGACACGATCTACCGCGTTCGCTCGGGTGACGCACTGTCGCCAGCATATCACCTGCGCGTGCTGACCCGTCCGGCGATTTCCAGCATTCGCACCCGACTGGAATTCCCAGCCTACATCCAGCGCGATCCATTTACGCTCGATTCCACCGATGGCCAGATCGAAGCCGTCCGTAACACCCGCGCCACACTCCGCCTGCAATCGACCGAACCGCTGGCCGACGCATTGATCACCCTAGGCGAAGTCACTTTGCCCACCGCACCAACGATTGATCCGTACGTCCGCGAAGCGTCGTTTCGAATCACCCAGTCGGTCGACCTGTCGGTGGCGTTGACCAGCACACGCGGCGTTCCGGGCGTCGGGCCTGAGAAGATGCGCGTCACCTGCGTCGATGATCGCCCGCCGATCGTGCAATTTGTGCGAACCGATTTGCGACTCCACCCCTCGGACGTCGCGGCGATCCCGTTTCAAGTCATCGACGACTTTGGCGTCACCCGCCTGTCCCTCACCGTGCAGTCGGCCAACAAGCCGCTGCTGGAGCGCGATCTGCCGCTGGGTCTGGAGCGGCGAATGATCCGCGATGTCGCGACCGTCGATCTGGCACCGTTCGCCTTGGCGTATGGCGATGTCGTGACGATGACACTGACCGCCATCGATGGCGCCGGGCAGGTCCGCAGCGGTACACCGTGCCAGGTGCTGCTCTCGCCCAGATCGGTCGATCCGCGCGTGCTGCGCCGCATCGACGCGATCGGCGAAGCCCTCCAATATGCCGAAACGATCACTCGTCAGCCGACCGATTCGGCGATGTCGCTTCGAGCACTCTTGCGGGCACTGGCGACCAGCGATGAGCGCGAGCTATCGGATTACTTGCAGTTGCAGATCGATCGGGCGCAGCAGATCACCAGTGCGCAGGTGTGGGGCTTGTCGAAACTGGATGATGCCGATCGCGCATTGGCGGGGCGGTTGGTGGAGTCGTTGCAGATTCTACATCGCGGGCAACAGGCCCGATTGCTGCAGGCGGAACTGGAAAACATCCGTGTGGCCGAGAGCCCGAAGAAAGAAATCAGCAAACCCGAGCGCGAGGCGTTGCGACAGTCGCTCACCCGCGCCAAGGCCGAACTGGCGGAGCGATTGCAGCGGATCGATATCGACTCCAAAGAAAAGGAGATCGACAGACGCCTGGCGGTGTTGATCGTCGCCGAGGATCGACGCTATGAGAGCGATCAGGCTCAGTCGATCAAACAGATCGCCGAGGTGTGGCAACGCAACGAACAGCCGTTGGTTCAGCGCGATCGTGTGGCGATCGCGGCACAGGCCGAGGTCTTGCGGAGTGACAGTGACCTAAGTTGGGCACGCGATTTGCAGATCATCGCTCGCGCGATGGTGCGCCTGACCGAACGCGGGCAATCGCCCAAGGAATTGCCCGATGCGGTCAGTGCGATTGAGGTGCTCCATAAAGCATGGGGCGGCAAGCCCGCAGAGCGACTCAAACTCACCCCCGCGGCTGACGAGGCGCGGAAGCAGCTTCGACTCTGGGCCGGCGAATTGGCCGAATCTGACGCGATCGCTTCGCGTCCGCTCGATCAAATGCTCGCCGAGCCCGCCAAACAGCAGGCCGACTATGAAAAGGCCATGGCGCGGATCGAGGAACAGGCCGAGCCGAACGACGGGCCAGAAGTCTGGCAACCGCCAGCCGAGAAAAACGCCGATGGCACGCCCAATCCGGTAGCCGAGCAGTTGTCGTCGATCGCGCAGCAACAGCGTCGCTTGGAGAAGCGAACCGAGACCGCGACCGATCAGGCCGCCGGGTCGCTGGCAAGCCAGCAGCAGCAGATCGCCGCCGCCATCGGGCAGGTGGAAACCCAGAAAATGGAAGAGGATTTTTTCGAGCCGGACGACACGGTTCGCAAGGAAGAGGCGCTGGATGCGCTCCGAGCCGCGCAGCGGGCGCTGGCAGATTTGCCGCAGCAACTAGCGGAGTTGCGAAAACAGGCCGAAGGGCTGGCGGCGATGAAGCAGCAGGCCGATCGCGCCCAGCAGGCATTGGATGCAGCATCCCAGGCCGATCACGCTGCGGCACAGCGGGCATCCGATGAAGCGAACCGACAACGCGACGCCGCTGCCGATCAACTGATGCAAAATGCCTCGGATGTCGCGTCGGGCACCAGCACATCGCTCAAGATGTCGGCCTCGCGTTTGGGGGCGATCGGCGCGTCGATGTCATCGGGCGATCA
>JBGSMH010000456.1:0-14711 GCA_041740275.1 Phycisphaerae bacterium | reverse complement strand
ATGAATCCCGCCCCGCGTCAAGCGGTAAGGCCTCGCACGGGCGGTTTTCTGCACCGGTCTTTTCTCTGTGTCCTCTGACTTCGACGAGCTCTCTTCGAGCCTGAGCCTCAGAGCCGAAGGCAGTCGAGTCGTGTCTCTGTGGCCTATTCAGTATGCGGTCGGCAGTGGGCAGTGGGCATACAAAGCTTCGCGTCCCCCATCGCGTCCTTCGGGTCTTAGCGGTTCAACCCGGTTTCAGTGGGCGGGGAAGACCATGGTTCGTGACGCGGCCAGTGCGACGGTGTAAGATGCGTCGCCGGGGGCGGGCCGTTTGTAAGTTCAAGGAGAGCGAGATGCGGGCCAGAACATGGGTTCTTTCGGTCGGAGCGGGCGTGGCGATGCTGGCGGCGACGCTTCATGCGGATGTGGTCGCGGTACAGGACCCGCTATTTAGTCGGCCGTTGGTGTCTTTGGAACAGGTGGCTTCGCCTTTCCTGTATGGCACGGGCTGGACCACTGCCGGGCCGGCGTCGTCGTATGTGGAGATCGCCCAAGGGGTGTTCGCCAACGTGGGCGCGATCGTCTGGCAAAACCCGCCCGCAAACGACCCTCGCCACATCGATAACCTGGTTGCGGATGAATCCATCGCGCTGGCGGATCTTCCGACATCCGGAACATTTAACCTGCCCTACGAGGCGGCAGCATCGCTGGCGGCAGAGACTGGGCATGAGTTTTCGCAGGTGTTGACGTCTACGTTTGAGGCGGGCAAGGTTTATAGCCTGAGCGTGGGGGTGGGACACAACTATGGGAGCCCGCAGCAGGTGCCCGCGGCCAATGCGAAGCTGCGGCTGGTGTTGTACTACCTCGATGCGAACGATCAGCGACAAGTGGTGGCCGAAACCGGTGTGTTCAATGATTCCGCCGCCGGACTGACCTATTCGCATATGAAGGATTTTAGCGCGACGTCGTCGCTGCTGATGGCCAGCGACACTGCCGTGGGGAAGCCGATCGGCATCCTGCTGGCGACCGATGGACCGGCGGGTGGGTATTTCAATATGAGTAACGTGCGGGTATCGGCGGTTCCGGAACCGGCGATGATGGGCGTGGTGGGTGGCGGGTTGTGCCTGATGCTGGCCCGGCGACGTACGAGAGGTGGCGTTTCAGCGTAGATTCAATCCCATGTCGCAGACTCATCGTACAACACGGGCTTTTACACTGCCGGAACTGCTGGTGGTGATTAGCTTGATTGCGGTGCTGATGGGCTTGTTGTTGCCGGCATTGACGCACGCCCGCGCGGTTTCGCGTCAGGTGGTGTGCCTGAACAACCTGCGACAGATCGGCATCGCGATCCACAACTATGCCAGCGAGCACCGCGGGACCATACCGTATGGACCCTCGCCGGCACCGCCTTTCTCGGCGCTGAACTTCTACCCCGTGCCGGGTCTGGTGACCTCGCTTATTTCCCTGCCGAACGGTGCTCCGGTGGGGCTGGGCCTGATGCTGGAGCAGCAACTGGCACGGACCAAGCGGGTGCTGTTTTGTCCGGCAGCGGATCAGGACTCTTTGGCATGGAAGCAACTGGAAAATGTCGGCGTTCGACAAGCGCAAAGTGACTACTATTACCGCCATGCATCCGGAGGCGACATCTACACCGACCCGGGCACTGGCCGTCTGAAACTGGGCAATCAGGGAGCCAACAGCCAGGGCGTTCCGATCCGGGCACTGGCGTACGATGTCAACTTTCTGTGCGATCCGTTTCTGGCCAACTTCGGTATCCACAGCCGCACCAGTCATCGCAAAAGGACGGTCAACGTCTTGTATGTCGATGGCCATGCCGTGGGCGTGGACAACCGCACGGGTGACTACACCGTTGACGCCCGCATGGACATATACCAATCGTTAGCCAGGGTTCTTGCGGTATTTGAGCTGCTGGATCGCGAGCCTTAAAAAGGCGCGGGCAACGAACAGGAGTTCTGCGTGCGTATTGCCTACATCTCCGCCGGTGCCGGTGCCATGTACTGCGGGGCCTGTACACGCGATGCCAATTTGGCGCGTGGGATTCGCAGACAAGGGCACGATATCCAGCTCATCCCCCTCTATACGCCGCTGAAGGACCAGAGTCGCTCGCTCCCGCTGGGGCCCATCTTTTTCGGCGGGATCAATGTCTATCTCCAGCAGGCATGCGGCCTCTTTCGGCACGTACCGCGCGCGCTCGACCGAATGCTGGACTCTGAGCACCTGCTTCGGTGGGTGTCTGAGTTCTCCATCGAAGTTGATCCCCGCAAACTCGGACCGATGACCGTCTCCATGCTTGAAGGGCGCGATGGCAAACAAAAAAAGGAACTGAGCAGGCTGCTGGATTACCTTGAACATGACTTCCGCCCGGACGTAGTCCACCTGACCAACGCCCTGCTGTCCGGTATCGCCCCGGAACTAAAACGGCGTCTGAACGTCCCGGTCCTGTGTACCTACCAAGGCGAGGATAACTTCATCGGCGACCTTCCCGAACCTCACCGCGCCCGCGCTCTTGAACTGGTCCGGCATAACGCAACGTTCATCGACCACACCGTCTGCCCCTGCCAAGCGTCGGTGCCTACGGTCGAAGCATTCATGGGACATCCCCGCTCAATGCTCACTGTGATCCGTACGGGCATCCCCCTACCCCCCGAAACCGATCGCCGGACCATCGATCCCTTCACCATCGGACACCTCTCGGGCATTCGACCCGCAAAGGGGCTGGACCTGCTCATTGAGGCGCTGCGAATCCTGGTCCATGAGCGGGGACGTTCGGTTAAACTCCTGATCGGCGGACGCGTCCTGGATACTGCCTTTTGGAAGCGAATCGGGCGATCCGTGCGTAAACACCGGCTGGATAAGCACGTCGTATATCTCGGTGAACTGCCCCCCGAGCAGATTCCCGCGTTCCACGCGCGATGTTCCGTGTTTTGCGTTCCCAGCCGATTTCCCGAACCCCGCGGGGTGGCGGTGCTGGAAGCGATGGCCGCCGCTGTCCCGGTCATCGCACCGGACTCGGGCACCTACCCGGAATTGATCAGCGCTCACGGCGGCGGCATGCTCGTCAGACCGTCCGATCCTCTCGCCATCGCAGACGCGGTCGACAAACTGATGAAAAGTTCGACCTTGGCAGAATCACTCGGGCGGCAGGCGCGAAATCGCGTCGCTCAGTGCTGCGGCCCCGATCAGACCGCAGTGCAGACACTGGACGGATACAAGGCGATCCTCAGCGGGCAGGTGTCGATGCGACAGGACCTACTTTAGCTTGACGCAAACCACCTCGGGCTCGGTCATATCCTTGGAGGATGAATTGCGCAGAAAGACATTGCCGTCAGAATAGACCGGCGGCGTCCAGTTCTTGCCCTTGAGGACATTGGTGCGCCCAAGTTCCTTGAAAGCGGATGGGCTGGCGTCCACCAGCACAAGATCACCGTTCGATTGCACCAGCAATTTATTGCCAAGCAGGATTAACCCGCCCTGGCTGCCGAAGGCGCGCTGGCTCCATTTCACCTCACCGGTCTGGATGTCAAGGCACGCCAGCGGCCCGTTGCGGTCGTTATGCCCGAAGAGCCCGTAGAGGTACCCGTCGTAATGGACAGGCGTGGACCAGTGGCTGAGGTTCTTCCCCGGGGTGTTCCACAGACCGGTGGCGGTCCATTTGTCTCCATCCCTTGCGACCTTGCACGCCGCGGCGCCGACGCCGTAACCTGCCGAGCAATAAACGATGTCTCCTTTCTTCCCGCCAACCACGGGCGACGCCGCAGTGGATGTCTTATAGGGATGGGCAAACGTCCACAACACCGCTCCATCCTTCGGGTCCAAGGACACCAGGCCACTTTGCATGTAGCAGATCACCTGCTTCTTGTCGTGGATGGTGGCGATCGTCGGAGTCGCGTGCGTCTGCTGATCATCAGTCTTGGTCCACTTGACTGTCCCCGAAGCCTTGTCCAGTGCAATGATTCCCTTGCCCGCCCCGCCGCCGACGACGATGACCACGTCGTCAACCACCACGGGCGAAGCCGCATTGCCCCAGCCCAGGACCTTTCCGCCAAAGTCCTTGACGATGTCATGCTGCCAGACCTGCTTGCCGGTTTCCAGGTCCAGGCAGGCAATCTTCATGTTCGTGCCATAGAGATAAACCCGATCGCCGTCGATCGCCGGTGTCGTGCGCGGGCCGTTGCCGTTGCTGTCCTTGATCGTCTTGTCGATGCGGGTGGTCCAGCCCGATTTACCGGTCACGGGATTGATTTTGACGGCCACCTCGTCAGCATCTTTCTGCGTGAAAAGTACGGCGTCTTTGCCGACCATCGCCAGTTGGCCAAATCCGTCACCCGTGGGTAGCTTCCAGATATTCTCAATGACCAGCTTCTCGGGAGACTTCGGGGACGCGACCACGCCCGACGTTCCCGCGCCGCGAAACCCCGGCCAATCCGCGCTGGCAATCCCGCAAACACCCAGCCACGCCACTATCAAAGCCGATCGAAAGCAACCGCGCACAGGAACCTCCTGATTTGTTAACCCCCGCCTTGTAAGAGCATAAAACAGATCACCTCCCTCGTCCACGGCAGGCTATAGACGTTTTGGTCCCTGGTAGGGATGGGCACGCAAAACGCCGGTACCGGGGCGGGGGTATCGTGGGAAGTGCGATGACTGTGCGGCCCTGGCGAGTCATCCCACGGTTCGGTCTGTCGGCGGGCGATTGGCTGGCGGTCAGCGAACAAAATCAATCTTCCACTGATCCTGCGTTCGGGCCAGCGCAACGGGCAACTGCACCGGACGACCGTCGATCATCGCGCGAGTCCATCCGGGTTCCACCCGCACCGTAAGCTGCATACCCGCAAGCCGCACACCCTTCAGTTCGAGCCGGATCGTCTTGAACGGGTTCAGGTAAATCTTTGATTCGTCCATCTGCATCCCAAGAACACGCGGCAGCCATTCCCAAGACGACTTGTATCGCGGGTACGGAGCGAAGCGTGGCGTGTCTTTCTCAGGCTCGTGGGGAAGAAGCACCACGTTCTTGTCCTTGTCCAGCGATCGGTTCCACTCCCCCACCGCCAGCAGGTTGTTGCCGATCGACGACTCGATCGACTTCATCACGTCGAGTGCGGCGATCTCATCGCCGTCAATGGCAAGAAGCGATGCGAGGTTGATCTGCGGACCGAGCCAGAATGTCTTGGCATGATATCCCGTGGTGACGTCCGGCCGACCATCTGGGAGCATGCCGTTGGCCCAGCCGCGAAAGTTCTGCTTCGGGTCTTCGACCAGATTGTGCGAGTAGATCGTTTTCAGCGCGCGCCTTACCTTATCAGCCGGGAGCACGGATTCGGCGGATGGATCGATCGAGAGAACCCATTTCCCGAACAACTGATCGCTGAAGACCGAATCGGCGGTGCTGGACTTGTCGGAACCTTCAGTTCGGTAGAAGAGATTCCAGCAGCCGGTCGCTTCGTTCCAGAGCAGTTCGTCATACGCCGCGGCCGCGTTCTTGCGCACCTGGGAAATTGGCTCGCCCGCGACGGTCGGCTCGGGATCGCCCAGGTGCTTGGCAGCGGCTTCGAGCCCGTATAAGCCGTAAAGCCACGACGAGTTGATGTACGTGCTGACTCCCGGCATGCGCCAGATGTCGTAGCTCTGATTGCCGTGCTTGCTGTTTACCAGATACCGGAAGTTGTCCTCGGTATAGACCCGGTCGGCCGCCAAAAGCGCGTGCTTCAGACCCTTTTTCGACCACTCGTGATCGTTCAGCCAGAGGTGTGCCCGGTAATACCGGGCGAGGAAACCCGGTTCCTCAACGTACTTCGCGGCGTCCTTCCACAAAGAATGCCAGACGAATCCCTTTTTGGGGCCTTCCATCGGCATCGCTTTGAAGTACTGATCCATATCCAAACGCTCAAGCTCGGGCCAGTTCACCATGTAGACCCAGTTGCTGTAAAGGTTCACATCCATGGTGTTGAGCGAGGTATGAGGTGTCTCGATCTCATAGAAATGTGGCTCGGCCGTCATAGCGGTCGAGGTCATGACCGAACTCAGTGACGAGAACCAAATACGCTTGAGGTAAGGCGGCGCTTCGATCGAATCATGCCACTGGTCAACCTGCTTCGACCACTGGTCTGCCCGATCCGCTGCGTACTTCAGCACGTCTGAGGCACCCCAAAATCGTTTGGTATAGTAGCGTTTGCTCCCGTCGAACTTCGGGTAGTTCCAGGCGATATAGAAGCGCACGGTCTCGCGTCCTCCCGGAAACAAATGCAGGTCAACGGACACACCACGCTCTGTGGCAACGCCTTCCTCGGCAGCGAATCCGGTCTCACCCGAATCACTCCGATAAATGACGCTCGACCCCTCGACCTTGCCCTTGGCACCGTGCTGAAGTTCGATCACCAGAACTCTGGGTTCGGAACGTCGATTCTCGATCGTCACATCGAATATCTGAACCGGCGTCGTTGACGACTCAAGGTCATGCGGGATAAGCGGCGTGAAAGCGCGGACATCGGCCACGAACGACTCGTTCTCCGGTGTGAACACGGCCCGCGCCTTGGGAAGCAAAGCCGAGGTAGTGATCTTCTTGACGGGTTTTGCGTCCGGGCACCACGCCGCAGGCGTACTCTGGAGCACATGCCGCTCATCCTGATCGGAGATGACGAACCCGAAGGCCGACTTCAGCGCAGGCTCCTGCGTATACTCCCACCGGCCCGCGCCTAGAAGATCAGAGGGGCGTCCGTCGAAGTTCACCTTGACGAATCCGTATTTCCCGAATGCTGAATAGCCAGTCCCGAGCCCGCCGAGCGGAAAGCCGAGCGAGTGGGAGACATCGACCCACGTGTCTGTGACCTCGTGTGGATCGCGAGCGGGTTCCTCACCATGCACGGTGTACGCCACGGGCATTGTGCAGATCCAGAACAAAACGAACTTGACGGCTATCGAATACGCCGCTGAGACACGCCGTGGCGGTTGATTCTCGAACATGTGTTCTCCCGGCTAAAAAACTGGTGAATGCCAGAGCAGGTCGCGATCTTCAGAATCGCGCGGCACGGCGACGCCCGAGGAGCCCAGTTGCCCGTTCGGACACATTTCCGGATGATCCCGGCTCTCAAGTCGCTCGTATGAATAATGGCACTGCATGGCGGACCTTCAGTATTTCCAATGCCGAGATGCACTGCGACCGGCGCTATCGCCGCAACGAGTGATGGCACTCCTCATCTTCTACAAAGCCGGACTCTGCCGCAGGGGCACAACTAAGCGTTGCGTTGTAGTCCTTCGTACCGTCGCGCGCGGGCCTCGAAGCGGTTGGCTTTCTCCATCGATCCCGATCGAGGTATTGCCCATCAACCGCAGACCTTCAACATCAACGGCGCACAATGGGTCTCTGAAGTCTGGCCGTCGAAGCACGATACGCACGTCACGAAACTTAATGTCACGCGCATGTCGGATAAAAAAAGCGCTTGCTGGCAACTCGCCGAACGTGTGGTACTCCGGGTACCCGCGTGGATTTTGCGGCACGTCCTCGACATCCACATTCGCGACGCTCGGATCACCGCCCCCGGCGAGCGTAAGGTGGATGTTTTCCAGTGTGACGTCGGTGACCGGATATCCGGGCAGCCCCGCGATGACGCACGGGAAGCTATTGTGCGGGAATTTCGGTTGCGGCGCGGCGAGCGGCTCACCCTCATCGGGGTCCCCGTCCGCCACTTCGGCGATGATGTTGCTCAGGGAGACCCGGCGCAATCGCCCCGGACGCACCGATTCAGCATTCGATCTCAATCGCGCACCGAGCCGAACCAGAATCGGGTGGCGAACGTTTCGCATGCTCACTCCCTGAATCATGACTGTGTCGAGGATGCCACCATCCACACACTCCAACGCAATGCCTGAATGTCCAGCACCGCGGACAACCAGATTCGATACCGTGATGTTCCGGAATCCACCCCCCGACAGCGTGCCGCACTTGAATGCATTCGCCCAACTTCGGACGACGCAGTTCGATATCACTACATCTTCGACCGGAACCTTGTCCGATTTCAGACATATCCCGTCGTCGGCAGAGTCGATATCGCAATCACTGATGCGTACGCGTCGGCTGTCGGCAATGTCCAGGCCGTCGTTGTTCCACCAGGCGTGGCTGCGAACGATGAGCCCGCGGATATAGACGTTATCGCATTCGGTATAGCACTGCGTCCAGTAGGCGGGGTCGCGCAGGGTGATGTCGCAGACGCGGACATCGCGGCAACGTGCGAAGAGGATCAACATCGGACGATAACGCCCGCCGTGATCGGGGTGGGTGTCGTCCGGAGGGAAGAGCTTGCGTACATCCTCGACCACCGCCCTTCCCCTGCCGTCGATGGTGCCTTCTCCCGTGATGGCGATATCGTGTTGGCCGATACCCAGGATCAGGGCATGCGCCAGATGCTCTGGGTAACGCGCATCGTAACCGGGCCACTGGGGCGGACACTTGTAGTCGGCCTGCTTTGTGCTGCCCAAGAGCAATGCGCCTCGCTGCAGGTGGAGTGTGACGCAGTTCTTTAGATAGATCGACCCGAGGGCATACCGGCCGGGCGAGACACTCACAGTGCCCCCTCCACTTGACGACGCAGCGTCGATTGCCGATTGGAACGCGGCGGTGTCCAGGGACTTTCCGTCGGCGACCGCACCAAATTTCCGCGGGTCGTACGACATCACTTCTGACCACCCTTCGTTGTCACCAAGATCACCACCTCGTCCCTCGCAAGCTTTACCCGCAATCGGTTGCCTTCAACGCTATACGGCCTGTTATTGCTGACTGTCACCGAAAAATCCTCAATGGGACGGTCAAGCTGAAGGTCCAACGGGTTGCCAGCATCGCTGCGAACTTCGACACGAGTCGTCTGTCCGTTTCGTCTCGTAGCGCTGACACTGAAAGCACCCTCGGCGAGGAAGCGATCAAAGGATAGATTGCTCCACCGCTTGGGGACCGCAGGAAAGACGCGGACCCGATCGCCCCAGCTCTGGATCAGCATGTAGTTGACTGACTCGACAGCGGAAAGCGGCGTCTCGATTACCTGGCCACCGCCTTCCTTGTACAGCGTATTGGGTTCACAGCGCGTGATCAGTTTGTCGAGCCACGAAATCGCCTTCTCCGCGTCGCCAAGCGTCGCGTACATCGCTGCGGCACTGGTATAGCTGTAGCCGGCAAATGCGTTCGGCATTGAGGTGAAGTGATCCACCGACTTGCGGACCAGTTCGCGTGCCTCAGGTCCTTGGTCAGGATTGATGATGTGGTACGGATAGATAGCCAGCAAATGGGAATAGTGACGGTGACTGCCGGAGTACTCTTGATCGCTGCCGATCTTCAGGCCGTTCTCTCCAGCGGGAGGGGCAATCAGCCGACGTTTCACCGCTTCCCATCGCGGCCGCATGGGATCATTCATACTAAATCGGTCATCGAGATCGATCAGCGTCTTTAGCCCCCAGTGCAACGACGCAACGGCGTAATTGGCATTGGGGAACAGGCCGCGCTTCTCGCCGTCCTTACCCGTAACGTCTTCGAACTCCGGTGATCGTGTGGGCTTGAGTTGAAGCGACCCATCGGGCGTCTCGTAGACAATCGTGTTGAGATAGTAGTTGACGTCCTGTTTGAGGAAATCGAAAAGCCACTTCCCAATCGCGTCGTCGCCACCATACCGCCAATGACTCCAGACGCGGTGCGCGAGCCAAGTCCCGTTACCATACTCGTCGCCCCATGTACCGCCTCCCCACTGATCGCTGGACCGTCCGAACCAGATCGAGTCGGCGGCGTGCCTGCCGGCATTCTTGTTGAGAATGCCTGAGTCTTTTAGCCGCTTGAGGCCATTGATCAGTGACTTTCCGACATCAAGCCGATTCGCGCTCGTGGCGGGGTAATACGAGAGCTGCGCATTGAGATTCCACCAGACTGCGGTCCAGTCGGCATCGTAGGTCCACGGGCCCTGCGTATCGATGACCCACGCGGAGTCTTCAGCGCTGGCAGAGGCGAACTTGTAAATCTGCCGCCACCAAAAGGCGTGCCACACTGGGTCATCGGGCAGATCAAGCAGGCTCTGCTGCATGTGGGCGTTCCACCACGCGCGATGCGTACGCTCGACCTCGTCGATGGGTTTCGCCGTGGCCCGCTTCAGCCCTTCCAGAGCCTCCTCCTGCGCCTTCGCAACAGAGACCTCGCGTGCCGATTCGGGCTCGCGATGGGCTCCGATCCTGGCCAGCAGAACACGCGTATTGGCATCAGGCGAGTGGACGGTCCAAGCGACCGCATGTGCGGCGTTGGCGACAGACGGCTGAGTGATGAGCGTGACGCCGCCTCTGGCCTCGACAGTCGGCTTGGGCGGGAGCAATTCAGGCTTGTCAAATGTTTCTGGATCGACCTTCTTCCGTCGGAAGTAGGGAGAGATGCCCCACTGCTCGCGGACACGAAGCTCCGCCGCAGCCTCGCCGCCGGTCGTGGTCATCATGACGACAAACGTATCGAGTTGGCGATGAACGAAGGATCGCCAGGTAATGGTGCCCAGATCGGTGGTGAACGATCCTGACGCCTCGCCGTCGTAGAGATTCATTCTAAGTTTTTCGTTTGAGACCGTCCCTGCAGGTGTCAGAAGGATGTCTCCAGCGAAGACCCGCGGTGTGCAGTATTCCAGCTTTGAAATGCCGCGGTGCGCCGTCACATCGTAACGACCCATGATCCAGCGAAGCCCTTTGGGGGCCTCGGCATCCTTGAAAATGCCCGACCCACTGAAACCGTTGCCAATGAAGGCACCGTTGAAGAAGCCCACAGGAATCTTACCGTCGATCACATAGTCGGCCCGCGAGACGATGGATCTGGCGTCGACCGTGTCGGCGCGGGCGAGGATTGGAAGCATAATGATCATCATGCCGATAATCTGAACGATACGGAATACGTTGGATGCCTTGCGGTTCTTCACTGTTGCTCCCCAATCGGTTGGTTGTGTGCGGGTAATGTTGGCGGCGAAACGGTGCCCGGTCCGCCCAGCACGGCCGGACGGGCGTCGGGCAGAGCGTTCTCGAAACTCACATTATCCATCGTGATCCGCTCGGCGTGCCTCAGCCACAGGCCGTACGCAGGCATGAACTTGCCAAAGCTCTGCGCGTCGGGGTATCGACTCCGACTTTTCGGCACATCATCAACATCGCGCGTCTGCCTGATGCCGCCCGCAACGCCGAGGCGTACGTCACTAAGACTAATGTCTTGAATCGGTCGCTCTTCAATGCCCGTGAAGAACGAACCCCGACTCGCGTTGTCTGAGCCGACGATGTCCTTGAAGACAATGCGACGCACATATCCCGGTGCCGGGCGAGGCATGCCCGGCACGACACGCCCTCGATCACCAGCGCAGAGGAACAGTGGGGAGTGCGTTCGGTCGATGGTTACCCGCTCGACCAGGATGTTTTCAACGATTCCACCATCGACACTCATAAACGAAATGCCGGACGAGGCGGGCCGACGGCGAATCGCGCGTAAATCCTTGGGAGGTCCGCCCAGTTTGACATCGCGAATGAGCACGCGTCGGAAATCGCCCTGGCTATCCGTTCCGAACTTCAACGCGTTGCAGGTACTGTAGAATGCGCTGTTCTCAACCAGCACGTTCTCCGTGGGGCGTAGACTGGCACCTTTGAAGCACAACGCGTCGTCTTCGGCGTTGATGTAGGTGTTCCTGACAATGACGTTGCGGCAACCGTCGATGTCCAGTCCGTCATTGTTCCAGTTCGCATGATTGTCGACCGTCACGCCATCGATGAGGACGTTCTCGCAGTTGAGGTAATTCTGCATCCAGCAGGCAGCATCGCGGAGCGTGATGTTCTGAATCACGACCTGCTTGCAATCCAGTACGCGAATCCCGAACGGACGTCCGGGCGTCGGCCCAACGGTCTGTTTGCCGGGAAAGTTTTCGTGCGTGCCACGAAGGTCGATCAACCCGCGTCCTCTGATACCGATCTGCTCAACCCCCTCGGCGAAGATCAGCGACTGGTTCATCGACATGTGGCTGTCCATAACTGTTCGTCGTTTGGCGACCCGATCCGGATAGTCTTTGATGTCCACGCTGCCGAGAAGGACCGCGTCATCCGCGATCTCGAGCATGACGCGGGATAAAAGGTTGATCGTCCCGGTGACGAAACGCCCATCGGCGACAAGAACGACGCCGCCACCGGCGTCTGAGCAGGTGTCGATCGCTTTTTGAATGGCTCTGGTGTTGACGGTCACGCCGTCACCGACCGCACCAAAGTCTGTGACACGGAACACGCAGTCCGGAACCTTCCACGGCTTGACCGTCCGATTCAGTTCCTCGGCCATTTGCTTGAGATCCTGAGTGAGTGCAACCGTCCACGCGGGAGTCCTGGCCTGACCCGCCTCGGCATTTTCGTCGGTCTGGGCATGCGCGAAAATGCGCAATACCAAGATCACGATCACCGCAGCCAGTGTGCGGCAGGCACCCAAATTGTTAAGCACTTCGCGCATCATCAGAGAACTCGAATCTTTCGTGTGGTATCGATCACTCCTGCTCCATCACGCACACGATCGCGCTAAACGCCGGTACGCTGACGACAATTTCACGGCCGTTGACGCGGCGGGCACTGAAGCGAACGACCTGCTTGCCAGTAGGTTCTGACAGCAACGCCACCCGGTACGAAGTCGCACCGTCCGCCGGAACCCTGACTTCCGCCGAACTGCCATAGTCCTCGTTGACGATCACCACATGCCTGCGCGGGCCTGACTCGGTCGCGTATGCCTTAATCTTCGGTTGATCAGACGTAACGGGCCGGTAATGGCCTGGAATGCCTGAACGTTTTCCGTCCCAGTTGCCGATCAGGGCATAGCCCCAGTACGCCCAGGATTCCTTCCGCGTGCCGAACCACCGCTGAGCAGACCATAGGTCCTGGTCCATGAAGATCCCGATTGACTCCACCTGAAGCAAGGCACCGGTCATCTGCTCCTCACTGCCCAACGCATATTCGGTGATCGCGAGTTTGGTTCCCGGATAATGCTTGTCGACGATCGCCTTGAGCTTTGGAATGACCGGCGTGTACGGATCCCAAAACTTCGCCTTGTTCGTGCCTTGATACGTCCAGGAGTGTTCGTTTTTATACGTCGGATCCCACCAGTAGCGCAGTGCGTCGAACTGGGCTTCGGTGTAGTGCGGGTCGTAGGGAACATCGCGTCTGGCCTTCTCGTCGACGATCGACAGCTTCTTTCCCGTCTTTGGATCGACGGTCGCCAGGAACGGATACCAGTTGATGCTGAGAATATCGATCAGCCGCCGACCGTGCTCGGCTTCGGCCTTGCGCATTTCCTGTAGATACCAACTCACCAGGTCCAGACCGTCGCGCACTTGATCGCGTTCGGTCATCGACTGATCAGCGGGCAAATCGGCCCAGCGTCCCTTGCGGTAATCACGGTCACTTGCATGAACGCCCATCTGTCCCCAGCCAGCAAATCCGAGCACCTGGGAAGTCGGATCGACCTCCTTGATCATCTTCGCGTACTCGATGTTTCGCCGAACGAGGTCCGGCCCGTCGATACCTTCCCAGAGCGCGCCGAAGTGGGACGAATGCCACAGGTTGATCTCGTTGTCGAGCCCGTAGAACCGCACACCTCCCTGTTCGGCGGTTCCGAAAACCTTGACCATCTCCTGGATCCAGCCCCGTTGGAATTCGGGCGAATTAGGCCGGAACGTGAGGGTCTTGTCTTTCATCCGGATATACTTCCCATCCGGAGTCCGACCATTCCCATACTTTCCGTCGGCCGTGAACTTTTGTTGGTTCGGGTGCAGCTCTGCAGGGTAGCTGCCGTGCGGTTCGCCTTCCTTAGGACGCCTTGCGACCCAGTCGCTGATCGGGATCGAAACGTACACATCGATATTATCGTCGCGAAGCGTCTTGATGAACTCGTACCATCGCGACGTGTGCGGAACGGTCCATGGTTTGTCGCCGCGCGTTCCGGTGAGGTGATACCAGTCGTTGGCAGAGTTCCATGCGTCTTCCTTCCAATTGTAGGTGGAAGTCTGATTTCCTCCCCATCGTACGATCGAAACGCCCTGCCCGGCGGCGGTTTCGGGCTCTTGGCCGTTGCTGCCCATGAGGTATTTCGACACAGGCTCGGCCCGCGCGGGACCGGCGAACGCGAGCGTTGCCTTCACGCTCTGCGTTTGCTTGAGCGGACCCACCCGCTGCGCCTTGCCGGCATTGTCTCCGACCAGCGGTTGAAGCTCCAGTGATTCCAGATCAAGCGCCGAAGCACCATCAACCACCAACTGCAGATCGTCGGCACTCGCCTCGGCGACCATCCGGCCTTTTGAGAGCAGCCGGACTTTCTCAGCACCCCCGCGCGGTTCGAACGTAACTGCGAGTTGCTCACCAACAACGACCGCGCCAATGCGACCGATCCCGGGAAGGCGCTTTGCGCGCGTCAGCGCGACACGGTCAAGATAGAATCCGGCAAGTTGGTCGACCGGTGTCTCGCCGACGACCTCGAATACGAGTTGCGTAACCGTTGAGAGGCTGAGGCCACCCGTGCCGCCGAGCGCAGCGACCGGGACTGCGATGACCGATGACGCGTCGGTCTCCAACGTCGAGAGATTGTGCTGATCGAGTCGCACACGCGGGCCGGACTTCTCGGCCGAGTCACGCAATTGGACCGACAGCGTACTAGGTGCATCGGTCGCCTTGCGGACCCAGAGCAACAGCGTGTGGTAGCC
>JBGSMH010000455.1:0-3795 GCA_041740275.1 Phycisphaerae bacterium | reverse complement strand
TCGAGCGTGAGCGTCACCTGCTGCAATAATCCACGCTCGGCGGCGATTCGTGCGATGCCTTCGGGCATGCCGATTCCAAGATTCGCGATCGCCCCAGCCCGCAATTCATCGCAGGCGCGCGAAGCGATAATCCGCCGTTCGTCCATCGGCATCGGCGGTTCACTTGCCCAATCATGTCCGGGTGCGGGCGGGGCAAAATAGGTAGGGTTAAGCGATTCGGCGAAGGTCTGGTCGTGCTCATGCGACTCTGCGACGACGATGCGATCGACCAGTATCCCCGGCACACGAACCTGCTGCGGATCGCACGAATGGTCGAGCAACTTTTTGACCTGCGCGATCACAATTCCGCCGCTATTGCGGACCGCTTGGGCGATCGGAAGGATTTCGCCGACGATCGCCTCTTCAGTGGTTAATAAATTGCCGCGTGCATCGGCGGCGGTGGCGCGTATCAGCCCGACGTGAATCGGGAAAGCGTGATACCAAAGCCATGTTTTTCCACCCAGTTCCACCCGTTCGACAAATGCCGCCGGCGTACGCTGGTTGAGACGTCCGCCGCCGTGCACCGGGTCGACAAACGTATTCAGACCGATATGTGTGATGCACCCCGGACGCCCTGCGGCGATGTCGCGGTACAACTGGCAGATCACGCCTTGCGGGAAGTTGTACGCTTCGATCTTGCCTTCGATCGCCAACTGCCCCAGCTTCGGCGCCAGTCCCCAGTGCCCGCCGATCACACGCCGCACCAAACCATCATGCGCCAAATGATTTAACCCGCGATTCGCGCCATCGCCCTGACCAGCGGCGTAAACCAAAGTCAGATCGCGGGGTGTGGATGAACTGAGAAATTCGCGTCCGAGTGCCGCAGTTAATGCTTCGGGGTGTGCCGCACCCACGAAACCACCTATGGCAACGGTCAGCCCGTCGCGAATCAGCCTGACCGCTTCAAGGGCGGAGCATAATTTCCCGCCGCGGGTATTCATCCCCACCATCCACCGTTGACGTGAATGGTCTGGCCGGTGATGTACGACGCCAGATCGCTTGCAAGGAAGAGAATCGCGCCAGCGACCTCATGAGTTTCCCCGAATCGGCCAAGTGGAATTAGTTTCAGCATCTCGATACGGTGCGTTTCGGGAATTGATTTACCCATGTCGGTCAGCACCACGCCGGGCGCGACGGCATTGACGGTGATGCTTCTGCGCGAAAGTTCGCGACTCAACACCTTGGTTAGCCCAACGACGCCTGCCTTGGCAGCGGCGTAGTTGGATTGGCCGACAAAGCCGACCATCGCCGAGACCGACGATATGCTGATGATACGTCCGCCATCCGCCATCGTGCGTGCAGCGGCACGGGAGACGTTAAATACACCCGTGAGATTGGTATCGATCACCGCCTGCCAATCCGCGTCGGTGAGATTCTTAGCCGTCTTGTCGCGAAGGATTCCGGCGTTGTTGACGACTATATCGAGTTGACCGAATTGCGCGATCGTGGCCTGCACCATCGCGTCGCAATCGGCGGAAGATCGCACATCCGCTGGCAAAACGACCGCGCGCGAACCCAGCGTATCGACCAGTGACTGGGCTTTGGAACGGTTGTCGCCTGCGGGGTCATCGAAATAATTGATGACTACATTCGCCCCGGCTTGGTGCAGCATCGTGGCGGTTACCGCGCCAAGGCCCTGGCTTGCGCCGGTGACGATCGCGGTTTTCCCAGAAAGATCAATCGCGACCATATGTCCGCCGTTGCTGAAGATTAACTGCGCCTCTGCCGAAATGGACAGGTTGATGCGTCGCACTGTATCGCCGTCAGTCCGGCATCGTCAACATCGTGACGACGTGGCTGTACAACAACGCAGGGGGGGCAGGGACATGGGCATGTAAACCCCGCAGCAGCCGCAGGGCCTTGGGAACCTCGAAGTAGATCACATCCCCTCAAGCATGCCTTGATCGCTCTTTGCGACCAGCACAACAATGGTCGTGCCAACCTCGACGTCTTATTCTACATCAGCGATGATCTATCGGCGCGGCCCACAGAACCGTGGCTGGCGTCAATTGTGCGGCCCAAGGGTAGGAAAACGCCGTGGCGGTGACGGCAACGGTGCTGTTCGGACTGGCGAGGGAGCAAACGACCACGCGATCAAGAAAACGAAAAAGCCGCCCGACGGTGCAGCTGTGGGGGGAGCAGCCGCGGGGACACGTCGGAACGGCGAAACGAATTAGAACATTCCCCGCGGGGGCTGCAAGTGGATCCAGTGGTTTTCTGGGTGGGGTATTCCGCCGCAGAGACGGCGGGGAAGGTCGTCACCATCGACACCCAGTCCCGGGCGCTGGCCAAAGGTGAAGACGTGTCGATGGCGAGGATCGTAGCGGTGTAGTATTAGAGTAGTGCCAGTCGTGTCGAGGAGAAATGCCGATGCAGCAAATGAACATCGTGGCCGAATTGCCCGCGCCCCCGCAGACGTCGCGGCGATGGAACGCAGTGTGGCGTACAGCATCGCGCGGGTGGCCGGTGCCGTTTCTACTGTTGATTCTGTGGGGCTGGACTTGGGTTCAGGCGACGACGTTCACACCGGCCCATTGCGAGGCCGACCTCGACGGGTATGTAACGCTCGCCCGGCGGTTGGCGTCGCTCGGGCCGATTGGCGTCGTCGATGCCGATCCGTTTCGACACCAGAATCATGTCTGGGTCGAGAACGCGCGGGGCGAAGTCCTACCGAAGTATGCACCGGGTTATCCGTTGCTCATGGCGGCGTTCTATCTGGTCGGGGGAGACACCGCGATGTTCCTCGTCTCGCCGGTGTTCGGGGGACTGGCGTTGATCGGCGCGTTTCTGCTGTTTCGGCGATGGAGCAATGACGCGGTCGCGTTGGTGGCGGCGGCGATTTTCGCGGCCAATCCGATCTATCTCTTCTACAGCGGCTATTTACTGGCACACGCACCGGAAGTCTGCTTCACGGTCTGGGGGATGTATTTCCTGTGGTGCTGGCTTGACGCGCCCGATCGAATGCCTCAGACGCCGCCTACATCCGATTCGGGTTCCGGCACGCGAATCGGACAGGTCCGAACGAGGTTCCATTGTCTGCGAGTCTGGATTGCCACTGCAAACCGCGAGCACTCACTCGACGGACTGTTCGCCGGGTTGTTGCTCGGCTACGCGGTCACCATTCGCCACACGGCCGCCACGCTGGCCTTGTGCATCGCCGTCGCGATGGTGGCCAAGATCATCACCGGCGTACGCGAGCGACGGCTTCCGCTGAAGCCTTTGGCTGCCCTCGGCTGTGCCTATGCGATCTTTCCGCTCCTTCTGATGGCCTATAACTGGCGCTTCTTCGGCTCGCCTTTCGAAACCGGATATGGCCTGACCGGTGAGCAGTTCAGTTTCTCTCGCGCGCATCTGGTTGAAAACCTGCCGCCACTGATCTCGGGACTGAACTCGGGGATGATGCCGGCGATTTTCTCCGTAGGCCTGGTTGGAATCCTCGCGACGGGGACAACGGTTGTGCGATGGGTCAATTGCCTGTGGTTCTTCCCGGCGATGATTGTCTATGGCAGCTATTACTGGGGCGGGGCGGGCATGAGCTATTACCGGTTCCTGTTTCCGTCACTGCCGCTGTTCACTGGAGCCGCCTTTGCACTGATCTGGACCTTGAAGTGTTCGGGCTTCGCCCGTGCGCTGGCCGTGGCGGTACTGGCGGGCCTGGCACTCATGCTGCAATTGGATGAGTTCCGGCAACGGGTGGGGATCGACTTGCTCGCTCCGCTGCGGGCGCAGTCGCACAACATGGACACACGCCGCCCG
>JBGSMH010000454.1:0-4207 GCA_041740275.1 Phycisphaerae bacterium | reverse complement strand
ACGCACTTGAGCGTTTCGCGGGGAGAAACGGATCGCATTGCGGATCAGATTAGAGACCATTGCCTCCATCAGTTCAGGGTCGCCGTTGACGATCAACGGTTCGGCGACGTCCGATTTGACGATGACGCGAACGTTGTGATCGCTTGCCATGGTCGATAGGTGACGGATGGCGTCGGTTGTGATCTCCCGAATTTCGATGGGCTTGAACCGGCTCAAGATCGCGATTTCGTTTGATCGGGTGAGCAACAGCAGCGCTTCCGTCAGACGCCCAAGCCTTCGCATCTCGTCATTGGCGGCCCGGGCGAAGTTGAGCAGTTCTTCATGCGTGGGTTCACTCAGCAGGATCGCCTGCGCCTCGGCCTGCACGGTCGCGACGGGCGTCTTGAGTTCGTGCGAGGCGTCGTGAATGAACCTTTCCTGCGTATCAAACCCGGCTTTGAGACGGTCGAGGGCGGCGTTGATGTGCTGGGCAAGATCGCTGATCTCGTCGCGGTCATTGACGCGGATTCGCAAGTCCAAGCTTTCTGGACCGACTTGCTCAATCTGCTGCACAACCGATTTGATGCGTCTGGCCATCGCGCCGGTGACGAACCAGGCGGCAGCACCCGCGGCACCAAGTCCGCCCATATTACCTGCAAAAAACAACCAGCGGGTAGAGCGAAGCGATTCATTCAAGAGGTCGGGATCGCCTGCAATGATCGCGATATATTTGCGTCCGTCATTTCCGCCGAAACGGATGCGCAGGCCGCGCATTCGTGCCGGGCCAGAGGGCAATTGGTAGACCGTTGTGCCCTCGACAATTACGCCGTCCCCGGATGTATCCTCGAACGGCACGCGCAACTTGAGGACTTGATCCGCCAGGTTGGCAGTGCGCGCCACCGGTTGCGACTGGTCGTTATAGACCTGCACAAAACTGTCGCGGAAGTACCGCGTATCAGACAGTTCGGCGACCGCGCGCGCTACGACGGCATCGTCGATATGCTTTTCGTTGCGGATTTTGTCGAGAATCACTTCGGTTCGCAGGATCAGATCACGATCGAACATTGATCGCAATTGTTGTTCGCGCAACGTCAACCCCGCAAAACTCACCGCCGCACTCACTGCGGCAAATAAAGCGACGAACGCGATAACCAGACGAATTCGGAAGGATCTCAACATTGCTCGCTTCGATCTTAGGACGCTAATCTTCCAGATCCGGTCCATCTGACGACGAACCCTGTGGCGGCGAGTTGCTGAACATATAGCCCACCCCGGTGATCGTGTGGATCAGCGACGAATCGAATGGCCGATCGACCTTTTTCCGCAATGCCGCGATATGTACGTCAATCACGTTGCTGAACGGATCAAAGTTCATGTCCCATACATTCTGTCCGAGCACCGCCCGGCTCAGCACGCGATCGGGATTGCGGACCAGGTATTCAAGCAGCACAAACTGCTTGTTGGTCAGTTCGATGAACTTGCCTTGGCGCGTAACCCGACGTCTCGGCATGTCGATTTCCATGTCGGCGTAACGAATCAACGCCGAATCCAAATCCGTGACGCGCCGGGTGAGAGCGCGCAAGCGTGCCAGCAATTCTTCAAAGTCAAAAGGCTTGGTGAGGTAGTCATCGGCACCGGCATCCAAACCGGCAATCTTGTCTTTGGTGCCTGAGAGTGCCGTGAGCATCAATATGGGCGTGCGAACCTCGCGTCGACGCAGGTTGCGGCACAAATCCATGCCGTCATGGTCCTGCAACATCACGTCGAGCACGATCACGTCATACTCGCCGCCCGAGCCGATTTCTTCGCCTTCGCGTCCGCTGATGCAGACGTCGCAGACATGCCCCGCCGCATTCAAGCCCTTGCCGATGGCGTTGGCCATTCGAGGGTTGTCCTCAATCACAAGCACCTTCATCAGTATTACTCCTGTAGTAGCCTAAGACTTTCCATTAAATCAATAGCCTATGCCATAGGTTATCGCCGGTTAATTTTTATTCACCCGCCCGGTGTCGGTGGAGATCTGGGGCTTTGACAAAATAAACGCAAGTTTACAGACGATTTAGGCTTTTCAGGGGTTGTGGTTGCGATGATATCAGTGTCGCAAGTGGGAAGGTTCCAAACCTTGCGACGTCTGAGACATTGGAACCTGGCCCGAAAAGGAGCAATACAATGAAACGCCGAATCTTTAGCTATGCCGCGATCGCCGCGATGTGTTCAATGCCGTCAATTTCCTTCGCCGAGGATAAAACGGTTGGCGAACGCCTGGACAAGACCGTGGATAGGGTCGCCGATGCGGTAACGCCGGACAAGCCGGTCAATGATCAGGCGATGGCACCGAAACTGCCCGCTGGGATAAAGGCGACGGAGAACGACGATCTGGCCGACGTTCGATCGAGCCTGGTGACCATCGTCAACCGCACGCTCACCGAAGACGAGTTTAACGATGCAGTCTCGTATCTGGCGAATCAGGACCGCGATCGCATCAACGTAACACTAAAAGACGATAAGAAATACGAAGAGACAACCAACGCGCAGGCCAATCGTATTCGCGCTTTGTTCAAACAGAAGTACGGCGAGGATTTTGAACTCGAGAGCGGTGCATTGGACACCGCGACCGCCATCCAACAAGGTGAAATCACCGACGCGGGTAAGGCCCGAGCCCATTGGCCTCTCAAGGCAACCGGCGATGCGGCGGCGACCGTGAAGAACACGATGGATGCCAAGAGTGCTCCCAACGCTCCTGCCAACGACGACCCGAAGTTCGAGAACGGCCGTGATGTCGCCGTCGTCCGCTTCAGCGCCTCCAACGACGGAAAGGACCCACTGGTGCTTTCGATGCAACACGAATTGCCAGACTACTGGGTGCTTGACTTGCCCGGCAATGTCAACTCGGCCGCGCTGGTCAAGAGTACGCAATCAGCGATGCAAAAGCTGATCGACAAACAGGACGCCTGGCCTCAGGACAAGGCTCAGGCGTACCGAAAGATCGCGCACACAATCCTGTCCGCATACCTCAACACCGAAATTTCTGGTGCTGACGTGGCGAACATGCCGCGCGATTAACATCAGTTCCCATGCGGTGATTACGCTTGTATCCATGTAGTCATCGCGACAATTCAGTCCTTCTCCCGGCCCCAGAGAGTTCCCGTCCCGAACGATCTGGGGCCATTTTTGCGCGCAGATATTGGATCAGTCCTCACTGAGCATTTCCACGGGTTGTCGCCCCTGAAAGCCGGTATGCAGTTCGTGCCAGTGGTCGATGCGCTCTTCCCCGAGCATCCAGCACAGGCAGATTTCCCGCCCTTGGTGCTTGGCGATGAAGTCGATCAGGCCCAGACGATAGTCCTTAAGCTCACAGCCGATGGCATTGAGTTCGTCAACGAGGTCCGTGAGCCTATCTACGGTCTTTTCAAGCTGATGCTCGACCTCGGCCCGCTGCTGGGGCTTGGATCGGTTTTCGAGTTGCGAGTGCAAATGGGTGGCGGTTTCGTGCGTGTTGACCAGATCGGCAACGACGCGTCGGACCAACGGGAGGGCACGGTTGGCTTCGTCCAGCGTAAAATATCGCCGCTTACGGCTCGGCGTGGTCTCGGACGACCAGGATTTTGATGCTGCCATACGACACCCTCGACAAATGAATCCGGAGCGGACAATCGTGCGTCATTCTGCCCACCCCCAAGTAACTTTCAATCGATATCTTCCCGCGCTTCGACATACAGTTGCCCAAGTCATGGGAGTTTAGGCAAGCAGGACCGATCATGCTTGCGACGACTCAGAAAATGTCGCTCAGACTCTGACGCGTTACGCACTCAACCACGCCGACAGCAAGTCGATGGCGCTCTGCAGGTCGCGCTGATGGATCGTCTCGGTGACACTGTGGATATAACGGGTTGGGATGCTGTAGGTCATCGCGCGGTATCCCGGACCAGCACGTTGCATGGGCCCGGTATCGGTCCCGCCACGTGGGAGGATCGAGAGTTGATAGGGGATTTTCTTGTGCTTGGCGACGGCCTCAAACTCGTCGATCAAAGTCCGGCTGGAGATCGACATCGAATCCATGATCGTCAGTGCAACGCCATCGCCTTGCTTGGTGACACGTTCGTCGTCGGGTACGCCGGGGGTGTCGCAGCAGAGGGTGGTGTCGATGCCGATGGCGATGTCGGGCTTCTGTCCGTACGCCGCCGGTCCGGCACCGCGACAGCCGACCTCTTCCTGAACGGTCGCGACA
>JBGSMH010000453.1:0-5963 GCA_041740275.1 Phycisphaerae bacterium | reverse complement strand
GACCGAAGAAGACGAAAAGACGATTGTTGATCCGCTGCGTCGTGGATTGACCCAGGCCGAGATCGACCGCATTCGCGTCACGGTGGCCGAGACGCCGACTGATCTGACGTCGCTGGATAAGCGGCTGGTCGCGCTGTCGCTCTGGCATCGCGGGTTGTCCCGTCAATTCCAGCGTATTGAGATCAAAGGCGACGACCAAATCACCGTCACCTACACCGATCAGATCGGTCCCAATGGTCCGAACGACGCGAAATCTGCGATCCGCACCGATGTCGTCGAAGTCGCCTCCGATGCTCACCTGGCGCTGCTGACCTCTGATGGCGAGCAGCCGATCCAGCAAGCCGTTTTGGGTGGATCGATCCGCATTCGCATCGAAGACGCCGATCGGGATGTGACCGACAACCCCGACAAGGTGACGATCACGATATCCGCGCTGCAGCGACCCGATCAAAAAGCGTTGGAGCTTCGTGCCGCGACCGAAGCGAAAAACAAACTGCCCGAAGTCGTCGAACGCGATACGCCCGGTTTGATTGCGCCGCCGACCACTCAGCCGAGCGAGATCGAACCGCTGACGCTGCCGGATACGCCCAGCATCACGATCGATCTGACCGAGACATCAGACCACTCAGGCGTCTTTGACGCGGTTGTTACGGTTGGCAATGACGGGATTCGCGACGGTTCGCAACATCTGCAGCTTGATCCCAAGAAACAGATTCGCGTCGCCTATCAGGACGATCGGGCGATCCGCCGAATCGATCGATTTGTCCACACCGCGATCATCGACTGCATGCCCGATCGCGGCGGCGATGTGTCGGCGGTGCGGTATCGAGAGACGCAACTGGATCTGCAAGCCAAACTCGCGCGGGCCGTCGCTTCTGGTGAGATCGGGAAGATTTATCTTGAACTGGGACTGGCATCGCGCGGCAAACAATATCTGGCCAACGCACAAGCGGATTGTCGCGAGGTCTCCGCGGCGGCGGGCAAGGCATCGACGCTGGGCGAGAAGGCGCTCTATCACTCATGGCGAATCTATTTCTACGCCGGTCTGCTGGATGAATCCGTCGCCGCCGCGAACAGGCTGATTCAGGCGTATCCGACCAGTGAATATTGCGATGACGCGATGCTGGCGATCGGGCAGGCATCGCTTGAAAAAGGCAAACGCGATGCCGAGCAGGCCGTCGCGACGGGCAAACCCGCATCACTCAATCGCGACCTGCAGCGGGCGGTCAATCAACTCGATCAACTGGTGAAAAACTACCCGTCCAGTTCGCTTGCCCCCGAAGCGCTTTACCTGATCGGCCAGGCCAAAATCAGTGCCGGTCAGACCGGATTGGACGCCTTTGAGCAACTCGCCAAGCAGTTTCCGGACAGTGGCTTTGCTGCTCGGGGGCTGGTGCAGGCGGCGGACTATTATGTGTCGATCGCGGATTTCAGACGGGCACAGGAATATTTCGGCCGCGTCCTGATCGACTACCCCGACAGCGCCGATCGCGGCGACGTTCTGTTAAGACGCGGCGTGTGTCAGTTCAAGCTCGGCCAACATGCCGAGGCGCTGGCGACGATGTATCAGGTCGCCGAGGAACATAGCGAAGGCGACCTGGGAGCACAGGCTCGGAAATATATCAACGCGATCAATGCGTCGCGCGGAGGTGAAAAATGATCTCAACCCGCTCACGATGGATGATCGCGACGACAATGGTTTTGATTTGTGCAGGCGGGGCGTTGGCCCAACCCAAAGCCGAAGCGCCCGCCACCGCAGATTTGATCAAGGAAGCAGACTCGGCGCGCAAGCGAGGCGATCTGGTCGGTGCGACCCAGCGGTTTGAGACCGCCCGCAAAGCCAAGGATTTTGCCGCCGCCCGCCCGCCGGTCGATCTGATCCTGATGGCCGGGGATTATCAGTTCGCACAATCGACGCTCGAAAGTCAGGAACTGGCGCTGGCGACGTACGATCTGGCCCTCTCGATCTACGGCAAGGATTTAGGGGCGTTCGATGTGGCCCAGGTCCGCACCCGTCGCGCCGAGGTATTGAGCTGGCAGGGCAAGACCGATCTGGCGCGGGATGAGATCACCGCGCTCCGCACCGCCTACAAAGACGATCGACGCGTCAATCTGCTGGCTGATCTGGGGTCCGCCAATCTGCTGCTGCTGGCCAACCAGGCGGATGCCGCCCGCACCGCACTGCTCCCGCTGACCGAGATCGACGATCCGATCATCACCCCCGGCGCACTGTTCTCGTTGGGTCGTGCCTATGTGCAACTGAAGCAACCCGATCAGGCCGTCAACACGTTTCGCTCGCTGTGGAACCGCTACGGCGATTCAGACTTCATCAAGCGTGCCGTTTACCTCATCGGGCAGGTCTATTTCGATCGCGGCGATTTTCTCGAAGCCCGCAAACTTTACGAAGCCTGTGCCGTCGTCGGTGCGGCGATGCAGACCACCGTTCGCGTCGGGGATGAACTGATCGTTAAAGTCTCCGATCCCGACTACTACGCGCGCACACGATCGCAAGTGCTGCTCGTGAAATTGACCGTCCCGTCCGGCGATGTCGAGTCGCTGCGCCTGGAGAAAAACCAGGTCAGCGACAGCCTCTACATCGGACGCATCCAAACCGCATTGCTGCTGCCCAATCCAAGTGACAATCAGTTGCAGGTGGCCGGTTCCGACACGATCACGCTCTCGTATGAAGGCCAAAGCGGCAAGCCATATCAGGTGCGTGTGGTCGATGATGGGAGCATTCAGATCGATAGCGTTGCGTTGACCGAGCCCAGGCCGCGCCATGAGCGATCACTGCCGCAGCCGACCCGGTCGAGGCCGACGGATAACGCCGAGCCGATCGTCATCCCCACCGGCCGATTGAGTAGCGGGGCGGTTTCGCCGGGGAGCCCGGTGTACGTGCAGTTGGTTGATGCCGATCTGGATTCGACCGATCAGCCCGACACCGCGCAAGCCGAAGTCGTGGCGATGCAAAAGGGCAAGACGACCGACACCGTTTCAATCACCCTCACCGAGACCGGCCCGCGCACGGGTGTGTTCGTCGGGACCGCACCGACCGAAACCATCCCCGCCACCGCCAATGCGTCGAGTGAGACCAAATCGCATGAGGCATTTGCCGCGATTGACGACGACGCCAAATCGTTCTGGAAGCCCGATCCCAAATCGCTCAAGGAGGGTCAAAAGCACTTCATCGAAGTCGATCTGCGCCAGCCGACCCATCTGGGCTCGCTGACCTGGACCGCACCCGCCAAAACCCGCGGCCGGCTGCTGTTGCGCGGGGAGGGGACGGACGTGTCATCGGAGATCTCCAGTGACACACCGGTGGTCGATCTGAAGAAGGTTTTCGCCCGCATCGTTCGCATCGAGTTTGACGCTTTTGAAGGCGATACGCCATCGGTCAGCGCGATCGTCATTACGGACGATCAAGGCCGTCAGCTTGTGCCGACGGGCGTCAATCCGAACGCGCCCGAGCGCAAATCGAATCTAGCGTTTGATGTCGGCTACGAAGTGATGGCACGATTTGTTGATGAGGAGAATGAGACGCCGAATCGCAAGACGACGCGCGAAAGCCGCAAACTCGGCGTTCGCTACCACGACGGGCAGATCAATCTGGCGGCGGCTCGGGGGGAGGGCGAAACGATGCAGCTGAGCCCCGCGTGGCGCGTCGAGCGCGAAGGCCGGCAGTGGATCGTCGTCAATGATTCCGACCATGACATCACCGTCGATCGCGACAACGTCAAAATCACCGTCTTCAGCGAGATTGGCGACAGTCAGGAATTGCTGGCAGAGGAGACCGGGCCGGCAACCGGCGTGTTTGCGGCGTCGCTCCCCCTGGCGGCCGGGCAGGCGGCGATGGACAATCCGCGACTCTTCCGCATCGGCACCGGCGATATCGTCTGGATCACCTACGACGACCCGCGCAATGCCACCCCGGGCTATCGCACGTTCCGACACCGCTCGTTTCTTGAAAATCAGCCCACCGTCGGCGATTTTGCCAATCTGCCCCTGATAACCACGGCTTGGCCTTTTGAGGTCAAACCGACTGCCGACGGGGAGATGAAAGCCGTCCCGCGAGAATCGGGCAAAGGGCGCGTTTCGCTCGCCTATGCCGATCCCGACGCGTTTGCCGATGCCACACGCACTGTCACCTCACGGCTGAACGGATTGATCGGACAAGCCAGCGCAGAAACGGTGCTGTTGCCGGGCAGTGCCGGGACGGCGTCCAAACCGCTTGATCTCGTGCTCGGCGACAAAGATGCCGCCGCGATGGGCGAGAATGAAGAAGCCGCACCGCTCACGCAGGCCAAAAGCGAACTCAACGTCGTCGGCGACGACCTGATCCGCATCGCCACCACCGACGAGCAGATGACCAGCCAGTCGCTGATCGTCCGTCCCGTGCTGGCACAGGCGGCGCTCGAATCGCTCGAAGCCAATGCCGACGACCCGACGCGCGACGTCCTGCCGGTCGTGCGGTTGAGCGATCCGATCCGCCAGATGCAACAAGTCCAGGCCGATCGTCTCAAGGCACTTCGGGCGGAGATGGGCGTGCGTCTGCTGGCTTATCGACTGGAAAATGAGTCACTGGCCGCGCATCGCAAGGCGTTGGACAAGCAACTGGCGGCTGCGGGTGACAACGTGGAATTGAGCGCATCAATCAAGCGATTGAGCGCCGGCGTCGATGCACAGATCGCGATCGGTGAAGCCCGCATCGAACGTCTCAAAGCCCTGGGCGCACAGGAAGCCGACAAGCTCCCCCAACCCGCCCCTGTCGAAGCGACTGTGGCGGCTGTTGTTGATCCCAAGCAGGTCGTGATGGACGGGCCGATCATCCCCAACCGCGCCATTCAGGTGATCATTGACGACCCCGATCTCACCCAACCGACCGCCGACGTGCGTTTGCGAAGCGTTGCGGGCGTCTTGGTCGATTCGATCAACGTCAAAGCCGCCCGACAAGCCGACGGAACGTACGCTGTCCGTGTCGAAACCGACCGCAGCAGTGATCGTGGCGATCCCGCACGGCTCAGCCTCCTGCCCGGCGGAGAAGTCATCGTCGATTACACCGACACCACCCCCATCGTCGGTGAGGTCGGCGAGCGCGTGCAATACCTCGCGCTGGCCAGCGATGCGACGATCCGCAGCCTCAATTCCAACTATGTGGATGATGTCTCGCAACTGCGATTGGGACAGGAAGTTTACATCGAAGTGACCGACTATGACGCCGACCGAAGTGCGGGGCTTGATCTGATCATCGCTCAGGCGCGCAGCCAGCGCGGCGACAAGCTTTCGGTCGCTCTGACCGAAACCGAGCCGCATTCGGGCGTGTTTCGAGGGATGTTCCGCACCGATGCCGCAGACCCGGTCGAAGGCGACGACGTACTCCAAGCCGGCTATGGCGGGGGAATCGAGATAGGCTACGCCGACCGACTTCGCCAGACCTCATCCTCCCCGGCCGAGAAATCCATCACCCTCCGCATCACCGGCGGGAGCGACGGAACGATCGAAGCCTTTGGCAGGCAGTTTCGCGATTCGCGTGAGGAAATGCAGTTGTGGTTCCGCACCGGCCAAGCCGCCTATCAAGTCGGCCGCCGACTGTATCTGGCGGGCAGCATGACCCGTGCCGAGGAGTACCTGAGCGAAGCCAACGATCACTTCGCGATGCTGGTCAGCCGATTCCCCGATGATGAGATGGCCGCCAGCAGCAACTATTATCTGGGTAATATCGCGGCGCTACGGGAGCGACATCGCGACGCACTCGATCGATTTCAAGAAGTCGTCACCCGCTGGCCAAAGAGCGAGTTTGTGCCACAGGCCCGATTCAAGATCGGCCAGGCGCTGGAAGGCCTGGGTCAGTTCAATCAGGCGACCGACGCGTATGTGCTGTTGACGTATCATCATCCCCAGGACCGGCATGTGCCGCTGGCGATGATCCGGATGATGAACCATTACGCCCGAAGCGAAAACTACCC
>JBGSMH010000452.1:0-7343 GCA_041740275.1 Phycisphaerae bacterium | reverse complement strand
AGCCTGCATCGGCGCGGTGACGGCGATGTCGTCGCCCCCGAACAATCCGCCGCGCGGGTTAAAGGTGGTGAAGCGGTAGCCGTTCAGGCGAAGGTTGGTCAGAGGTTGATCGGCAAAGTCAGGATAAAAATCGACCCACCCAGCCGCCCAGTTATCCAGCCCTACCACGCCCGAATTGGTCGCGGCGCCCAACCCGAAATAAATGCGCCCGTTGTTTGGATGTACCGCGATATCCGTTAGCGAATAATCGCCCCGCGCTGGCAAACCCGCCACGATCGTCTGATGACTTCCGTCGTAGCCAAATGCGGTGATGACCCCCATGCCGGTCTCGTCGCGATGCGAGACATAAATCTTGCTCTTGTGAATCACGATCCCGCCGACCGGGGCATAGATGCGGAACTTTTGGCCGATGAACGGGAGAGTCGAGCCCTGGGGATAAATCCAGAATTGCTCGCCATTGGGCTTGAAGCCAAAGATGCGGACGTAATTGTCACCCGCTCCGCTTTCGGCGACGATGATCGAGCCGGTATATACTGGGTCTTCGGTCTCAAACGCGATCGCCGAGGGTGCGGTCAGTCCGGCGATATAGGGGGTCAATTGTAGGTCGGCGGGGTATTCGACCTCGGAGCGGTCGATCACGACCTGCTTGTCTTCCGGCACGACATGCGGCCCGCGCGCGCACCCGGCCACCAACAACACCCCCGCCGTCAAAGCGAGCCACGCCCGAACCTGTTTCAACCCGTTCTTTCGCACATCAGCAGCCTACATCCGACGCATATAACTCACAAGTCACGCGACCCTTAGCGACAGTCAGCCAAATCGCCCCACGCCACACGCGACGGCTTGTGCTGGGTCAAATCTTGGACTCGATTTCTAGTCGCATCGCCGTGATCTGAATCCTAAAATCGGTTGGTCACTAACAAGGAGTACCGACCATGCAGTGTGATGTCATCGGAAACAAAATGCCCTATTCCAAGGCCTTGTGGGAACATGCCGACCTTCGCGTACGAACAGCGGTGTCGCGGTTTGCCGATCGGATCGAACGGATCACGGTCCGTCTGAAAGACACCAACGGCCATCGCGGGGGCGTGGATAAATGCTGTTCGATCGAAGTACTGCAAACCCGAGGCGAACCAGTTGTGGTCGAAGCAACCGACGCCGACGCGTATGTCGCGATCGATCTGGCGACCAGCAAGCTCAAACGCGCAATCACCAAAGCCTCGCGGCTTCGCTGGGAACGACCCCGCCGATCCGGTGATCTGGCGTTGGGCATGTAGTTTGAATGACCCAATCCAGTAAAGGAACTCCCCCGCTCAGGCTCGGTGCCCGAGCGGGGGATTTTTCGTTACTTGGGCGCGACCCATGTGCCATTTTTGGCACCTTCGTACATTGCTTCCATGACCGCAGATCGGTACGCGGCCTCGCGGGCACCGACCAGCGGGACGGGCAGATCCTTGCCGACCAAAGCATCGAGGAACAATTCAAACGCGTGCGGCGCGGCGGTGGGCAGTTCGTTGGTCCGAACCACCGTGCTGCCATCAAATCGGGCATCCTTCTTGCTCATAAAATGGACCTGATTGTTGATGATCGCGGCATGGCCTTCGGTGCCGCTGATGATGTATTTCACCGGATCGGCATGATCCACCCAACCCGCCGCCAATGTGCCGACAGCACCATCGGCAAATCGCATCAACCCTTCGCCAGCTTCGTCACACCCTTCATAGGTATGGGTGACGCCGTCGATCTGCGCGGTCGCGAGTTTCACATCGCCCAGCCACCAGATCAGGATATCCAAGGCGTGCGTGCCCAGATCGCCGAATGCGCCCACGCCAGCGACTTTCGGGTCTGCCATCCATCGCCAGTCTTCATGTACGGCGTCGGGCTTGGATTTGAACCAGTTGCCAATCGCGCCCGGATGCGCGTTGCTGCCGCGTACGCGATGGATTTTGCCGAAATTGCCCTTTTCGATCTGCTGCTTCAAAAAGCGGTTGCGTGGGTCGGATCGCTGAAAATATCCGGTCTGAAACAGCACGCCCGCGTCCTGGATCGCGTGCGCCATGACATAGCCGTCCTTGCTGCCCATGCCCATCGGCTTTTCGACAAACATGTGCTTCTTGGCTTTGGCCGAGGCGAGAACCAGCGGTTCGTGTCGATTGGTTTCAGAGCAGATGACCACGCCGGTGATCTGATCATCAGACAAAACAGCTTCGGCCGAATCGACCACGGTCGATGACAATTCGCCCGCCCATTTTTGACTGCGGCGCTTGTCCGGGTCCCAGACGAGTTTCACCTTCACATCCGACCGCTTGTTGATCATGTTGATAAAACCGGGCGTATGAATATGCGCACACCCCAGCAGACCGATTTGCAGCATGGACAATTCCTTCTTATGTAAAGCGGCAACCATACAGTGTTGCCCGACTTCACTCAAACGCCTGGCGGGCTTTGAGCCTGTGGCGAATCGACGCGGGGTGGGTTAAAGTCTGATCCATGGCCGAACGACCGATTGACGAGTTTTTGATACAGACCCTCCGCTGCCCGATCACCCTGAGCAAGCTTGCCCGTGAGGGCGATTACCTTGTCAGCGAAGTCGGTGCGTTGCGCTACCCGATTCGCAACGGCATCCCTGTCATGCTCCCCGAAGAGGCCGAGCTTCCCGATGGGATCGGCTCGCTGGATGAGTTCAAGAAGCGCTTCGCGCGTCGCTAGTGAAATCGACGCATGAGGCGGGATGCTATGATCCGTCATGCTCTCCCGACAACCGCCGCCCGTTGCCAGTGACACTCTCTGCGAATCGTGCGGCTACCTGCTCAACGGCCTGCCCGATTCGGGCAACTGTCCGGAGTGCGGGACGCCCGTCAGCCATAGCACTGCCGCTTTGCACCGTCACCCGCCCGCTTGGGAAAGCGGCTCGCGTAGCCGCTTCTTCTCGACATTTTCTGCGGTCATCACCCGTCGGCGGGCTTTTTTTCAGAACCTGTCGCTTCACGCCGACACCCGTCGGTCGCGCTACTTCGCGTTGATCTGCCTGTCCCTGTCAGCGTGGATGAACCTTAAAACCATCGCCGCCCATTATCTGGTCCTGGAACTGCTGTCTGTCGCGCCGACCTGGGCATCGCTCCTATTCATGCTGTTGGCGTTGCTACTTTTTGCGATTCTGGCCGCGTGGTGGGCATTGCTCGAACTGGTGGTGTATCTGACGGCACTTGAAGGGGCGTTTTGGGGTTTGCGACTGCCCCGCCCGATCGTCCGCCGCGTGCTGCACTACTGGACCGCCCAGATCGCCGTCGCATCGCTCGTGCTGGCGATTATCCCCGTCGGCTATCTGCTGCTGATCGTCGCCCGCCCGGATATGGGCCTTTACATGAGCACCTATCTTTACACCCTCAGCGGCGCGGTGGTCGTCGTGGCGATCTACCTGTTTCAAACCTATTTTGGTGCGATCAAGGCAATCGTCCATGCCAATCCCGCGACACCCGGCCGATCCACGGTCACCGGCTAGCCTTGTGTCAGTTTTGTCACTACCATGACCGTCGAAATGGATGCCCTGCTTTCGATCACGATTTTTGTCCTCGCCGGTGCCGCGTTGGTCGGCGTGGGCATGGGCGTCGGACGATTGATCCGTCCCCGGATCGACCACCCCATCAAAGCCGACCCCTACGAGTGCGGCGAAATCCCCGTCGGACACGCCAACGTCCAGTTCGACCTTCGCTTCTATATCGTCGCGCTGATTTATCTGATCTTTGCCGTCGAAGTGGTGCTCTTTTACCCCTGGGCCGTCGCCTACGGATCGGCCGAGCAGATCACTCCCGACCCCGCCGCCGCGTTTTCGCTTCGATCGGTCGCCTTGGTCGATATGCTCATCTTTTTCGGCCTGCTGGTGACCGGATTCGCCTATCTGTGGCGATTTGGCTACCTGGATTGGGTCAGAACCCTTCCCAAACGCGATCAAAACCCTTGACTTCGTTCTTCCATGCGTTACAAATAACGACCCGATTGGCCGAAACGCCGAGCGGTAAATTCCGCGATAGCTCAATGGTAGAGCATCCGGCTGTTAACCGGAATGTTGTAGGTTCGAGTCCTACTCGCGGAGCTTTTTAACCACCGCAACGCCTGCGGTGGTTTTTTTGCGCGCAAAGGTCGCCGTCCCGCGTCGGATCAAGCATTATCTGCTCAGAAATTGGAGTCTCTGCGCCACAAAGTTACAATCACCCAGTTGGATCAGGCGGCGTACCGCAAACGGTTATTTTCAGAGCAGGAGGAACGAATGAAGACGCGGACTCTGGTTCTCTATGCGGCAGCTATGTTCATCGGCATGGGTATTTGGGGATCGATGGTTCGGTCGGCACAAGCGGAAGATCGGCTGGCCCATATTTTTCAGGACAATATGGTGCTCCAGCGGGAGAAACCTGTGCCGGTGTGGGGATGGGCGTCGGCGGGCGCAAAGGTCGAAGTTTCGTTCGCCGGGCAGAAGAAGGAGGCGACCGCTGATGAACGCGGGCATTGGAAGGCGGTGTTGGATCCGCTGGAGACGAGCCGCGACGGACGTAACCTGGAAGTACGAATCGGTGACAAAACTTTTCAGCGAAAGAATGTGGTGGTCGGAGAGGTCTGGTTTGTGGCGGGCGCGTCCAATACGTCACACGAGGGGCCCGACGTAGATACGGGCGTCTGGCCGCACTATGTGTCGCCGGGGACAAAAGGGGGCAAGCCAGAGATACGGTATACGCGGTTTGGGTTTGGCGCGTCGCTGGAACCGTATGAGGATATTGATCCCGCGGCGCGGGCGGCTTCCCCGTGGAAGGTGCTGCCGGAGAACCCACCGCCTGCGGTGATGGGCCCGGCGCATTATTTTGCACGCGTGGTGCGGGATGCGGTCGACGCTCCCGTGGGGATCATTCATCTGCTGCTGGTTTCGGCAACAGGGCAGAACACTTGGACGTCGCGGGAAACGCTGGAGAGTTTTCCTGCATCGAACGGGGAGGGAACCTATTACGATCAAGCCCTGGCAGCGAACGAGGTGATCAAAAAGGGAGCTTGGGATTCATTCAAAAAAGCGGAGGCGGAGTGGCGGGTAGCAAAGAAAGGCCCATGGCCGGGCACCATGAGTCTAAACGCGGTTCCGACCATGGGTTACAACACGCGGATCTATCCGCTGGCGCCATTCGCCGTCCGCGGGGCGCTCTACAATATCAGCATGGGAGAGCCAGGCTCGGCAGAGCGGTTCGTCGCGATGGTCAAACAATGGCGAAAGCTCTTCGACCAGGATTTGTATTTCATCAACTGCACAAACTTCCGTTACACGACGTCTCCGCCGCCGCTGGTGCCCATGGTTTCCGGTTCATGGGTTGCGGCGGGTAGCGCCGCGGCGCGTGAGACGATGAGAATTTTCGGCGACGACAAGCGGGTCGCGCTTATCGAACTTAACGACGTGGGCGACTGGGTGACGCACTACCGGCAGAAGGCGGAAATGGGAAGGCGTCTCGGCCTGGCCGCCTTGACAATCGCCTATGGGCAGAAGCATGTTTATACCGGACCGCGGGTAGTGGAAACGACGATCGAAGGCAACAAGGCGGTGGTGCGATTTACGGAGGTGGGTGAGGGAATATCGTTCGAGCCGTCGATCGACGGGATCAGCGGCGTGTATCTCCGCGGGAAAACCGGGCCCAGCTATTGGGGGCAAGTGAAGGTGGTCAGCAAGGACACCGTGGAGTTCTCGCATCCCGAGATCGCGGTGCTGGAGACCGTGGCCTACGCAGAAAACGTCAATCCGCACGAGACGCTGTTCAACAGCGGAGGGCTGCCCGCGTCCCCGTTTACCGTGAACCCGCAAAAGGCGAGGGATAACCCGCCCCCGTTTGAAATGCTGACCATCGTGGACAAGGACGGCCAAGATCGCGGGATGAAATTTGATTCGCTCATGATCAGCCTCGCGCATGTGCGACGCGGCGGTTATGTCTTTCAGGTGGTTCCCAAGGAGAAAGATGATCCGGGTTTACTAGCGAAGCCGGGCGAGGAAGGAGAAGTAAAGAATGCCACCGAGACGGTAACGGTAAAAGCATATATTCCCGCAGAGTGGAATGGGTATGAGGTGGAATCTTGGGGCAAGCGGGTAGCGGTGACCGAAACCACCAAGGACGGTGCGAAGTTCGTAACCTTTGATGCCCCGGCAGATTGGTCCTGGATAATCATCGCCGAAGCCGGAAAGACGGCGGATTTTCGGAAGGTGAATCGGTATTGATCGGAGTGTGTCGAGACGGGAAGGCATTCGTGCAGCCTATTATCCTACGATCGTCGGCTCAACTTCTTGAATATGTCAATTCATCGTCTCACGAGTTAAGAATGGCGACAGGCCTCCCCAAAGCACAATCGCGTGCGTGAGAGCTTTTGAAGAGGGTTGCCTTCGGGGAGCTTGTTTGCAAACGGCGAACTTCTCCGCCGATCTTGTTAAGCGAAAGCCCCGGAGCGAAAGCCGCCGGGGCTTTTCTGTAACTTGGTGGATGAATTAGTGAATCCAACCGGCCGTGGCACCGGTAAGCTTTCCCTCTCCAGTTCACCGCGACATATCGGCTCTGACTCTCACTTCTGTCGGAAAACGAGACACGACCCGCAAACCGGCACGGCTCGCAACGCGTTTTGACAAGTGGACCCCGACCGATATCTTTCGCATCTTCGGGGGTTGGTCGTCACCCATTTGTGACAAAGCGGAGATCGCAGACATGAATGATGTAGTTATTGCCACGGTCGGGAAAATTACCATTCCCACCTACCCGTCCCCGGCGGCCGAAGAGATGCCGATGTTTGCCGAGAACCGGGTTCATCAAAGAACCAGCGGCAACCCCTATCCCAATCACATCGTGCAAAACGTCGATCGCGAGCATAAGGCCGATCAAGACTATGAATGCATCAGTCTGGAAAATAAGTATCTGAAGCTGGAGATCCTGCCGAGATTTGGTGGCCGAATCTACTCGGCGCTGGACAAGACCACCGGTTACGATTTCATCTACAAGAACCACGTCATCAAGCCCGCGTTGATCGGGTGTCTGGGATCGTGGCTGACCGGGGGCATGGAATTCAACTGGCCTTTTCACCATCGGCCATCCTCGTTCATGCCAACCGACTATCACATTGAGCGTCTGGCGGACGGTTCGGCGATCGTCTGGCTTTCGGAACATGAGCCGTTTGATCGCATGAAGGGCATGGTGGGCATCTGTCTGAAACCCAACGAGGCGATCTTCGAAACCAGAATGAAACTGGCCAACCGAACGCCGCTGGCCCGGTCGTTCATGTGGTGGGAAAACTGCGCGGTGCCGGCGAACCCGGACTATCAGATCTTCTACCCT
>JBGSMH010000451.1:0-6709 GCA_041740275.1 Phycisphaerae bacterium | reverse complement strand
TCTCGCGATAGCGCGCCAAGCCCACCTCGTATGGCGTCCCGGCGGCGGTCAGTTGCTGCTCGGTCGCGCCGATCATGCTGATTTCTGGGATCGTATAGATGCCGTACGGATAGACCGAATTGGGGGCTTCGGTGTACTGGTGGAACATGTGACTGGCCGCGACGCGGCCTTGCTCCATGCTGGTCGCCGCCAGCGCGGGGAAGCCGATCACGTCCCCGGCGGCGTAAATGTGCGGGACATCGGTCTGATACATCTCATTGACCTTCAGCCGCCCGCGATTGTCCGCACTCAGCCCGGCGGCGGGCAGGTTCAGCGATGCGGTCGCGCCCTGACGACCAATGCAGTACAGCAGCGTCTTGCTGCGAACCGTCTTGTTGCTCGCCAGCGTCGCGATGACATCATCGCCGTCGAGTTCGATCTTGGACACGCTCTCGTTGAGGCGCAGCCGTACACCATTGTCGCGAAGTCGAAACTGCATCGCTTCGATCAATTCATCATCAACAAACTCCAGCAATTTCGGACGAGTCTCGATCAACGTCACCTTCACGCCAACTGCCGCCAACATGCAGGCGTATTCGCTGCCGATCACCCCGCCGCCGACGATGGCGATCGATTTGGGCAGTTTGGTCAGCGACAGCAATTCGGTCGAATCGATGACCCGATCCGGAGTGAACGGCACGGTGTCAGGCCTGGCCGGTTCGGTGCCGACCGCGATCAGGACGTGATCCCCGTGCAGGTCGATGATCTGATCCCCGCCACGCACGACGCGAACTGTGTTGGCATCGACAAACGACGCGGTGCCGAAAAACATCGAGACCTGGTTGCGACGCATCTGGTTGCGGATGACCTCAACTTCAGTGCGCACGACATGATCGGCGCGGTAAAGCAGGTCCTGCATGGTGATCTCCTGCTTGACGGCATAGCTCTCGCCGTAAACGTGTCGGAGGGTCATGCCAGTCAGGTGCAGGACGGCTTCGCGGATGGCTTTGGAGGGGATGGTCCCGGTGTGGATGCAGACCCCGCCGAGGCTTTCGAAGCGGTCGATCAACGCGACTCGTTTGCCAAGCTTGGAGGCGCTGAGCGCCGCCTTCTGCCCTGCCGGACCCGAACCAATGACGATCAAATCAAATTTCTGCGACATGCGGACGTCTCCATCGTGTATCAGTAACGTCGGCCAGATCGCAGGGGTTGTTAACTTGTGCGGTTTATTCTCGATAGTCGGGGAGGCACAATACTGTCATTGGGGCTGGCATCACAGGCAATGCTACTGCCTTGTCGTCATCGCCCGGCGGATATCGCGATCCATCTCTTTTTCCTTGATGGTCGCGCGCTTGTCGTGTCGCTGCTTGCCGCGGGCCACGCCGATCTCCACCTTCGCCCGGCCGTTCTTGAAATAGATCGCCAGCGGGATCAGCGTCGTGCCGCGCACTTCCAGTTCCTGCTTAAGCTTGCGGAGTTCCCGCTTGTGGACGAGCAACTTGCGCTCGCGTCGCGGCTCATGGTTGTAGACGATCGCCGCCTTGGCGTAAGGGTCAATGTGCGCCCCGGCCAGATAGAGTTGACCGGCGAGAATGTGGGCAAATGCGTCCTGTAACTGGGCGTGACCGTCGCGAAGCGATTTGACTTCCGACCCGACCAGCATGATCCCGCACTCGAGCTTGGCCTCGATAAAATAGTCGTGCAGCGCCCGGCGGTTCGAGATGCGAACGTCGCTGCCGGTCGATTTTTTCCCTTTGGTCTTGGCCATTACGTCATCTTAGCAAAATTATCGGACTGATGCCCGCTCCCCTTCGCGGCACCCCTACGCGCCGACCCACAATACCGTCGCATCGTCCGCCAGTTGATCCGTCCCGGCAAACGCGACGAGCCGATCAAACAGTTCCTTGACGATGTCATCTGATGCGCCGGCAAACACCTCCTGCATCCCCTCGATTTCAAACTGCACGCGCTCGTCCAACGTCGATCGCGCTCCCGGCTGCTCGATAATGCCGTCCGAGGCGATAATCAGTTGATCACCGGGCGCAAAGGGCGTGCTGACCGCGTGATATTGCCCGTCGTCCATGATGCCAACCGGCAGACCATCGCCATCATTCAGCTTCTGCATCGACCCATCCGCACGTCGCAGCAGTGCATACCCATGGGCCGCATCAACATACGAGAGCGTCTGTGCGGCAGGATCGAGCAGACCCACCCACATCGTCAGAAACTTACTCGATGGGCGTCGCGGCGAGATATAGCGATTGAGCGCGGTGACGGCTTTGCCGGGATCGACGTGCTGATTCATCGCGGCGTGCAAGAATCCCTGTGCCGCTGTCATGAGTACACTTGCAGTAACGCCCTTGCCGCTGACATCCCCCACCGCCACCGCCAGCTTGCCATCGGACAAGGGGATGACATCAAAAAAATCGCCTCCCACAAACTGCCCGGCGCGGGATTCGCCGATCACGCGGAACGATCCGCTGGTCTGCACGCGTTTGGGCATGATGTGTTTCTGCGCCGCCGCCGCCGAATTGAGTTCGGCGTGCATCGCGGCCTGTCGTTTTTCGATCTCGACGCGTTTCAGATTTGCTAACGCCAGGCTGGCGATGCGCGACAGTGCGACGCAAAATGCCGAGCCGTTGGGTCGGATCGACTGCAAAATGCTCCCGCGCGAATCGAGATACAAGAACGCCGCCGGGCTGTCGCCGAGCATCAGCGGCACGCAGATCGCGGCGCTCACGTTCATCTGCACCAGCGACTGACTGAAGTTTCCCCCGCTGCCGGCAGATATCTCCGCAACATTCCCGTCGGCGGCGGAGTTGATCAGTGATCGCGAAAACTGTTGCGGAGCGTTCTGAGCCTCGGCACTGATCCGCGACGCCAGCACATCAAACGCCTTGCCATCGAGGGGTCGCAACAACACCGCATTGGTCAATCCCGTCCCACGAACTGCGGCGTCGATCACGTTGTCGGCCAGTTCTTTTTCGCTGGTACTGGCGTGGATTTTCGCGGCAGATTCCAGCAGCAGATTCAGCAGATTATCCGCCAGCGGCTGGGCATTTTTCTCATGGACCGACCGCACCATCGTCTGCCCGGTGTCGTCACGCAATTGCAGGCCGCGCCGATTCGGTTCTGTGGAAACAACAAACGTCCACGGCGTGATCCGCACCAGGTCGCCGGCGCGGATCGACGTCGGTTCTTTGGCGATGAGTTTGAAGCCGTTCAGCCACGTCCCCCAGCGGCTGCCCATGTCGGTGATGCTCCAGCCGCTCGATTCATCAAACGTAAACCGCGCGTGCTGCCTCGACACCTGCTCCGCGTCCGGCGGGAGCCGAACCGTGCATTGCTCGTGACGTCCGAGCACCACGCCGTCTTCAACATCCGCGCGAAGCTCGATCGGCGCCATCGCCGGGCCGGTCGTGGGAATGAGCCAAACGGTTGACATGGTTTGGATTGTCATCGACTCGATTCAAAAGCGAAAGTCTTTTCTTCGTTTCGCGGCTGTTGATGTCGCAGCGTGCGATCAAAAACGAACGTCCCGAACGGCACGACCGACGCGATGGCGGCATAGACGTACCGACTGAATCGCCAGCGATAGGTGCGTCCAACGATCAAGACCCAGACGACGAACATCACAAAAAGGATGCCGTGGCTCATCCCCACCACCCTCACCGCGTCCGGCCACCCCGCGCCATATTTCAGCGGCATCGCCACAAAAAGCAGCACCAGATAACTGATGCCTTCGACGAATCCGATGATGCGAAGCTGATTGATCATAGTTTTCACGATAAGCTGCTAAGAAGAGATCCTTGTAAGCAACTGCAAACACTCGACTTGCATCAGTATAGGCCATCCGGTCGGCGTATCGGAAGTGCAGCCCGATCACCCGCCTCTACCTTTACACCCCTGTTGCGCGCCAGAACACCTCGGGCGCGCAACACGCGTTCAGAAATCGTTGAAACCGCCCGAAAATCGTAACTTTATTTTCTGTTTTTCTTTTTTCGCCTGTTGCGCGTTTTGCGGGGGCAAGCCAAGAATGGGACACGGATCGCACAGATCGGCACAGATGAACACGGATGTTTCGTGGCTTGGGCTACCAGCCCAAGTTCGAACGGTGAGCCGCCCCCCTCCAAGTCGGACCGTCTGAGCCGCCCCACACGCCGGTAACTTTTGAGCATTATGAGTTGGAAAAGCGCTGGGCGTCAATGGTTGGCGGTGGATCGTTCCATCTGTGCGATCGCCGATTTCAGCTCAACAGAGTCGGCATCCAGCCATGTGCGGGTTCCGTCTATCAAGAGAACATGCGAGCCGGAACCTCTGTGACTAATCATGGGCTCATACACCAAGACCGCTTTGGGGTCTGGCGTTAATCCGCTCGGACGAACGTAAACATGGTCGGCCGCACTTCGTATCGATCGGAGGCTGTCGTCCATGAGAAGTTGATTCGTCACAAGGGTTTGCAGATCTGCGGGATAGGCTCCTTCGTGCTCGCCTCGATAAGTCGCGATCGCGGACCTAATCTCACTCAATGTTAACCCGCAGCGATAGTCGTACGAAGCTGATCGAACGTATCTGATAAAGGTCCACATACCAATGCAAGACGAGATCGCCACAGCAGCTACAAGCACATTTACGCGCTTCTGATTCATTTGCGTACCCGGTTTTAGGTTCGCAGATCGTAACAGGCATGCAGGTGATGACAAAAGCGACCCGTCCCCCCGCCAAGCAAAGCGGCCGCAAACTGGATTCGATCGGCCAACGATCGTATGTTTTGACGGCATGTCCATACCGACTCACAAGGAACTGCTTTCCGTCGCGCTCGAGGCCGCCACTTTGGGCGGGCGGCATACGCTGAATTACTTCAATCGGGGCGTGGCGGTCGAGATCAAGGCCGACCACACACCTGTCACCCAGGCCGACCGCGAGGCCGAGCAGATCATCCGCGACTATCTGCTTGGCAAATACCCCACGCACTCGATCCTCGGCGAAGAGTACGGCTCAATCAGCGGCGACCCGGACTATCAGTGGATCATCGACCCGATTGACGGCACGAAAAGCTTCGTCCACGGCGTGCCGCTGTTTGCCACACTGGTGGGATTACAGATCCGCAATGAGCCGACGGTCGGCGTGATCTTTGCCCCGGCGCTGAGCGAGGTTGTCGCCGCCGCGACGGGAGAGGGGTGTTGGTGGAACGGGCACGCGTGCCGGGTGTCGGAGGTGGATGATCTGTCCAAGGCGCTGGTCTGCACCAGTGACGCGATGATGTCGATGGAGCGATCGGATGCGTATCTCGATCTGGTGCGCCGCTGCAAATATTCGCGCACCTGGGGCGACGCCTACGGCTATCTGCTGGTCGCCACCGGCCGATGCGAGATCATGATCGACGCCAAGATGAACCCGTGGGATGTCTGTGCCCTGATCCCGGTGATCGAAGAATCCGGCGGCACCTGCACCAGTTGGCGCGGCGACCGCTCGATCAACGGCGGCGACCTCTTCGCCACCAACGCCCGCCTCTACAAGCCCGTCGCCGAGGCGCTGCGTGAGGGGTGATCGGTTGTGTAGGGAAACTAACCGCGTCGCGCGGTCATCGACTCACGCGCCTGGCGAGCCGCAGAGTCGCACCACCTCGGCGTCGATTAAATCCCTCAAGAGCGATCGATGACACCGGGATTCGCGGACGCATTGGGTCGAGCAGAGCAGCGTTAACTGTTCACCGGCGATCACGCGCTGGGCGAGCGTTGAAATGCGATCTTTGGCGGCCAGCATTTCCCCCAGATACGCCCCGCGATAGACCGACCACGCCATCGGCGGGCCCGACTTACCATAAAAAGCCGCGTGCAACGCCGCACTCGGACCCAGATCCGCCCACCACTCGCTCCATGTTTCAAGCTCTTTTCGCAGCGCACGCGGCCGATACCGGGCGACCAAAATGCGCGTCCCGTCGTCGCTCTCGATCGGGTCGTCCCATCGCTTGGTTTTGATCGGCATCAACAACAGTACCGATTATAGATCGTCGATTCACACAAAGCGGGCGACGCCAAAGCATCAGACCAACTCTGCTGCCAGGGCGTTGTCTTCGACTTGCTTGACGCTTTTGCAGCCGGGGATGACGCTGGTGACGACAGGGTTTTTCAGGCACCACGCCAGCGCCCATCGCGCCATCGGCACGCCGGCGGGCACCTCGTCGCTGGCGATCTTCTGGACCTCGGCGAGCTTCTCATCGAGATTCGCCTGTTTCCACTTGGCGCGCACATCCCCTTCCGGAAACGTCGCGCCGGGTTTGTATTTTCCGGAAAGATACCCGCTGGCCAGCGGCACGCGTGCCAGCACGCCCAGATTCTGCTCGGCACAGATCGGGAAGCACGTCATCTCGGGCGCGCGATCGAGTCGGTTGTAGATGATCTGGATCACCTCGAGCCCCATCTTCTGGCTTGCTTCCACCTGTTTGACATTGGTGTTACTCCCCACCGAATTGCCGAGGAATCGAATCTTGCCCTGATCCTTGGCCTTGTGCATGATCGCCAGCACATCCTCGTCAAAAAACTGGTTGTCGCCCCACGAGTGGTACTGTTGCAGATCGACGTAATCGGTGCGGAGCGACTTGAGCGAATCCTCCAACTGCGTCAGACAATCCTGCGGGCTGCGTGGCTCGCGGCGAGTGAAGCAGGCGTCGAACTTATGCCCGAACTTGGTGGCGATGATCCAGTCTTTGCGCTGGTGTTCGAGTGCG
>JBGSMH010000450.1:0-5413 GCA_041740275.1 Phycisphaerae bacterium | reverse complement strand
ATGGAGCGGGAGTAGCGAAGGACCTCGTCCTAGCTTACTCATGGTATAATCTGGCGGCCGAAAGCGGCGATCCAGATGGCAGAAAACATCGAGACCGGATGGGAAAGCAGATTAGCCGCCAGCAGATCGCCGAAGCGAAGAAGATCTCTGCGGCGTTCAAGCCGAAGGTGGAGCAGGCTGATAAATAGCGAATGAATCTGCTCGGTATGATTGAGTCTTGTAGGTTCCGCAAGTACACCTGCGGACCATTCGATACTTTGGCCGTCAAGTGGGGCGGCTCAGGCGATCCGCCGCGCAACCGCGACAGGCTGATTCGCTGGGAGAAGCACTATGGACTGCGCAAACCGAGACGCTGCTTCGCCGTCTATCCCTGCGACCGCCCGGGCGGACCGTAACAACAGAGGCAACGTAATGTGGACTCGTTCGGCTTTACGCTTAGTTTCGATAATGATCGTCACTTCGACCGTATCATTTTCAGCGTATTTTCTAGCGAATGGTTGTTCTCGATCAGACGCCAAAACTGCGGCCGAGTTAAGCGTATCGCACAGCGAAGGAGCGATGAGTCTGACAATCAGAAACCTTCCTCCTGACCTGATCGTATACAGAGACACTTACAATTCTCTGAAAATAAACGCCGTTTCGATTGGTGGAACACCCATTGATCCCCGCACTGTGAACGTCGAGCTTATTAATCCAAGTCGTGCAACTCAGGCCGTAGGACCGGGCGGAGTGATCGTTTATCAATTGCCGACAATCTCGCAGGGCGACATGATGCTGCTGTCTAGTTATTCGTTTCGAGAATTGCCAAATACGAAGATCTTTGAGATTCCATCTAAATCCTTGGGCCGAATTCAGATGGAAGTCTTTCTTGTACTTCCTAACCAGAGCAGACTTGGCCCGTTCGTAGTGTCAGCAACTGCGGAGAATTGACTACTGACACGATGGGCGGCTTCGGCCGTCCGCCGCGACACTGCGATAGGCTGATTCGCTGAGACACGCGTTATGGACAACCCGCACCGAAGCCCTATTTCGATCCCCGCTCCCGCGACCCCGCAGTAGACTCGCCCAACCAGAGGAATGATGAAAACCTCAACAATACTGCTCGCTTTGTGCGTTTTTGCAGCGGTTTCAGTCGCCAGCGAGGCACCCACCAGTCGGCCTGCGGTATCGGTGGTGGTGCGTGAAATCCACGACAAAAGCGAGGGCGCAAACGTGGCGGTGAAGATCGATGCGGACACGCTGCACGTCTACGCAATCAGCCCCAAGGGGATCGGCGGGACGCGGCTGGAGTTGATCGATGGGCAATGGCCGTCGAAGGTGAAAGTCCACCTCCGCTATGCTGCCGATCGTCCGTTCAAAATCCTGGAAGGGCCGGGTGCCAGTTTGGAGCGCGTGGGCGCGAACGTGAATGATCCCCGCGTCAACCTGCCGGACCTCAAACGCGTGGAAGGCGGGTTTGAGTTTGTCCTGCCAGCAACAGAACTGAAGGTGCTATACATCTCATGGGTCGACGCTTACCGATAGCACCCGTCCAAACCCCATTCCTGATACCAGCTAAACGCATCCACATTTTGACATAATCGCTTTCCCGATGTCTTCTTTGGCATACGCGTTGCACGGATGTACGATAAAACTCAAAAACGCATCCCAAACGCCCATGGAGCGATTAAAAAATGCCCGATACAGAATCAACCAAGCAAAGCCCCCGGCCGATCGAGGTGGCGGTGTACTATTTTCCCAACTATCACCGCGACGCCCGCAATGACGTCTGGCATGGCCGCGGGTGGACGGAGTGGGAACTGGTTAAAGCCGCCAAGCCCCGGTACCCGGATCATCAACAGCCCAAGGTGCCGCAATGGGGATACTTTGATGAGGCCGACCCGGCATGGGCGAGCAAGGAGATCGATATCGCCGCCGACCACGGGATTACGACCTTCGTCTATGACTGGTACTGGTACGACGACGCGCCGTACCTGCAAGGAGGTCTGGAAGATGGGTTTCTCCGGGCTGAAAATACGGAGAGGCTCAAGTTCGCGCTCATGTGGGCTAATCATGACTGGATGAACATCCACCCCGCGACATTCACCAATCGGCCGGAGAAGTTGACCACAGGCGCGATATCGCCGGAATCGTTTGATCGCTTGAACGACTACGTTTTGGAGCGTTACTTCACCCGGCCCAACTATCTGACGATTGACGGCTGTCCGTATTTTTCGATCTATGAGATCGGCCGGTTCATCCTGGGTATGGGCGGGGTGGAGCAGGCCAAGGCAGCGCTGGATCGGTTCAGAGACAAGGCGCGCAAGTCGGGCTTTGCCAATCTGCATCTGAACGCCGTGGTCTGGGGCTTCAACACACTTCCGGGGGAGTGTGCGATGCGCGATCCGGCGGAGATTGTGCAGTATCTGGGGTTTGATAGCGTCACATCATACGCGTGGATTCATCACCATCGATCGGAGACGTTTCCGCGCGGCAGCTACACCGCCGCCGCAGCAGACAATTTCAAGGCTTGGGACAAATACCGCGCCATGTTCCCCGGCGTTCCTTATCACCCGAATGTCAGCATGGGATGGGATTCCAGCCCGCGCACCGTCCAGACCAGCCCATTCGAGAATCGCGGCTATCCCTGGATCTCGATTATGGAAGGAAACACCCCCGACGCGTTCGCCGCCGCGCTGATGCGAGCGAAGGCTTTTGCGGATGATGAGCCGACCGCGTCCGCCCGGATGGTCATGATTAACGCGTGGAACGAATGGACGGAAGGAAGTTATTTGTTGCCGGATGAGATAAATGGAGACGCGTACCTGCAGGCCGTCCGATCGGTCTTTGGAGTGCGGGGCGATCAGGGCATCAGATGACCGCGAACCACAAATGGTGCCTCGTAGGGCACGCTGTCTGCGTGCCGTCCTCGCGCCAGTGCGGTTCCGCCCAGACGGCACGCAATGTCGCTTTTTTCGTCCGATGAAAGCATTACTGATCCTAACCTCGATAATAGTGGCCATTTGCGTCGTTTTGTGGGGCGTCGCATCGTGGTATCCCGTCACGATTACAGGGCGATTGTGGTCGAGCCAGAGAAACTTCGAACTGATTTTGGTCAATGGCTCCTTTTATATTGGTCTCAATCGCTTTTGCGTGGGATACATCCCCTTTTCTCAAATCGTCATTTGGGCATTAATTCTGTGGGCCGCAATCGCTTTTGCTTTGAGACGACGACACCGACAAGGATTTCAGGTGCTCCTGACGGAAGGGCCTGGTACACCTGCGGACCATTCGATGCATAAGTGATTCGTCGGCCGAACCAGACGTCTCGCCGGGGCGGGGGATGATCACTGTTTGGACTTGGGCTGGTAGCCCAAGCCACGAAACATCTGTGATCATCAATGTCAATCTGCGCGATCCGTGTCCCATTCCTGGCTCACCCCAAAACGCGCAACAGGGGTTTAAGTGTGGAGGAGGGTGATCGGAAGACCCCTTCCCAGCCCTTCCCATGCGTACATGGAGAGGGGGGAAGACTTGAGGCGTTAAAATGGGTAGTTTTCAGCACCGAGGCGCTCTTTCGCGGTTGCGGGGAAGTCATCAATGCATGCTCGGCTCGTGACAACGTGCGTTAAAGAGCGTCCGATATCGTTGTTTCATGACAAAATGGTTGCCCGTTTAGGTGTTCCCAACTGCCCAATTTGTTGACACTTGGCGGTGGGGGTTTTAATCTGGCGGACATTAATGCAGCGGAGTAGTCGCAGCACACCCTTGGAGGCTCGCACCATGATTCGTATTACACCCTCGCTCGTGGCCGCTCGGTTGCGTGCCGCGACCATTGGCTTCTCGCTGATCGCGCCTGTCGTAATTTGTACGCCCGCAATGGTTTATGCGCAAGAGCAGGCCGACCCGGTCGTCAAGGCCGTGGAAGATTTCTGGCATTTCGGCAAGATCGCCCGCTACGACCTGGCTAGCGCCAAGGCCGACGAAGTGCTCTCCGCTGGGGCCACGCCGACCAAAGTGCTTGAAGCCTTTGAGCAGGTCGCGTCGCTTCGCAATGACAATCTCGATGAATGGCTGATTCGCTGGCAGGGCGTCGAAGCTCTCAAAGACAAAGCGGCAGCGTTGTCGAAGGTGATCAACGAAGGTCGCTTTGAGCGTCGGGCCAATCCCGAGCACATTATCAAGCAGATCAATCGGCTCGCCGCTGGTGATCGTCCGTATCGGCTGGCGATGGTGCAACTGCGCGAAAGCGGTGAGTTGGCCGTCCCGTTCATTCTGGACGTGCTGAAAGACCCGTCGCGTGCAGCCGAACATGGCGCGGTGCGGCAGGCGTTGGTCGATCTGGGTCGCATGGCAATGAACCCGCTGGTGGCCGCCACCGAATCCAAAGACCCCGCGACGCTGCAACTGGTATCAGGCGTGCTGGCGGATATCGGCTACGACGCGGCGATCCCGTACCTGAAGCGTCTGGTGGAAACATCGACCGAGCCCGGCGTGAAGCAGGCGGCAACCGACGCGCTCAAGGCCTTCAACAACCCCGAAGGCACTGCCGGAAACTCGTTCTATGATCTGAGCGAAAAACTCTATTACAGCAAAAGCTCGCTGGTCGCAGACCTGCGTTTCCCCACCGCCAACGTGTGGCGATATGAGGAGAACAAGGGCCTGACGCGCACGCCGGTCCCGCCTTCGATCTATAACGACATCATGTCGATGCGTGCCAGCGAATACGCGATGGCGCTCGGCACCGACAAGGACGCGATGAGCCTTTGGCTGGCTGGCAATTACAAGCGGGAGACCGATCTCCCCGAAGGTGCCACCGACGCCACCCGCGCCCCCAATCAACCCTCGGCACATTACTACGGTGTAACCGCCGGTTCTCAGTATCTGAATGCGGCGCTGGCTCGGGCGTTGAACGATCGCAACTCTGCGGTTGCCCTCAAGGCTGTCAAGTCGTTGCAGGACATCATCGGCGACGCCAATTTCAAATCCAACGACACCACGCCGCTGATCGGCGCGATGCAGTACGGCGATCGTCGGGTGCGGTTTGAAGCCGCCTTCACGCTCGCCCAAGCTTTGCCGCAAAGCGGTTTTGCCGGGCAGGATATGGTCGTTCCGCTTCTTGCCGAGGCGATCAGCCAGACCGGCCAGCCCAGTGTGCTGGTGGTAATGCCGACTCAGGAAGCGGTGACCGCGATCACCGAGCCGCTCAAGGCCGACAAGTTCATCACCGCCGGTGCGACCACCGCCGCCGGTGCCCTCGCCGCCGCCGCTGCAGTCCCGGCGATTGATGTGGTGATTATCTCCGATGAGCTTTCCCCGCCCGAGATCGAGACGCTGCTGGGCATGATCGCCCAGTCGCCCAAGGTTCGCGGTGCTGGAAAATTGTTCGTCGTCAAGAGCCAGGCCAGTCAGTGGGAAACGCGCAAGGTCAACG
>JBGSMH010000449.1:0-18191 GCA_041740275.1 Phycisphaerae bacterium | reverse complement strand
GCCCGCCCCAACCCGCCCGCCCGCCGCGTCAGATCCCCATTTTGCACAATCCCATCTCCCGGCCGCGGCTCGTTCTGCGGCCGGCGGCGTTCTGGAAACTCCAATACCTCTGTCACGCCGCCGATACCGAAGTCGGCGGCTTTGGCTTGTCCTCGCCGACCGATCTCTTGGTGATCGAAGACATTCTGGTCGTCCGCCAGCAGACCTCGGTGGTCACCGTCGCCTTTGATGATCAAGCCGTAGCCGATCTGATCGACCGCATGGTCGATGAAGGCGTCGCCCCCAACCGCTGCAGCCGGATCTGGGTCCATACCCACCCCGGAGACAGTGCCTCACCCAGCTTGGTGGATGAACAGACCTTTGCCCGCAGCTTCGGCGGCTGTGAGTGGAGTGTCATGCTGATCCTGGCCAAAGGCGGTGCGTTCTACGCCCGCCTGCAGCAGATCGGCACACTCAAGACCGCGATCGAGATCCCCGTGGTCGTGGACTACACCGGGCTACCCAAATGGCTGGATGACAATGCGGATCGTCTGGCCGACCTGATCACCCGGTGGCGGTGGGAACTGGATCAGTTGATCGAACCGGTACGGCCTGAACTGGTGCGGTTCGGCATGGGCCTGGAGATGGGCCCAGAGACAGATTTGGAAGTGGGCTTTTACGAGGGTTTTGGCACGGGCCTGGACCCAGATGAATCCCCAGCCAGCCGCCGATTGCGGTTTGGCGCCGGTGAGTCGGCGTGGACCGACGACGAACAGGAAGCATTGGCACTGGCGGATCTGGAGATCGAATGGTGCCGCCAACAACAAGAAAAGGAGATGAATGATGACCATGCAAGCAACCTTGGGGCTTTCCACACCGATTGAGTCCCCGATCGAGTCCGCAGTTGAGTCAGAAGTTGAGTTAGCAGTTGAATCCGCAGTTGAGTCAGTCGCTGAGCCCCCGATTCAGACGGATGTACCCACAGGTGTTGATCGGGCCATCCGCCAGCGGGACCTGGTCCCACCGGCCGCGTTGGCGGGATATCACGTGCTGATCGTCGGTGTCGGGGCCATCGGGCGTCAGGTCGCGGTGCAACTGGCCGCGATGGGAGCCCAGTCCATGACCCTGGTTGACCACGACACCGTCGGGATCGAGAACCTGGCGGTACAGGGGTTTGCCCATAGCGATCTGGGCCGGCCCAAAGTCGAAGCCACCGCCGAGGCCTGTCGGGCATTACTGCCCGGGATCCGCATCCAGGCCGAACCCGAGCGGTTCCGGCGATTGACGTTTCATGGACTGGAAAGTCTGTCGACCCCCTGGCGGGAGCGGATCGCCACCTTCTGCTGTGTCGATACCATGTCCAGCCGAAGGATCGTCTGGGAGACCGCCCGGTACCGATCGGCGTTCTTTGTCGATGGAAGAATGGCCGCCGAGACCTTGCGGGTGATCTGTTCGGTCTCCCCGGGCACGGATGATCACTACGCCACGACCCTGTTCGAAGATGCCCGGGCCCATCCCGCCCCCTGTACCGGGCGCAGCACGCTGTATGCCGCCTCGGTGGCCGCGGGTGTCATGCTTTCCCGCTTTGCGATGCACCTACGGAACCAGACGCCGGCCAGAGACGTGCTGCTGCAACTGACCAGCGACGAATGGACCGTGCTTTAGCCCGTTGGAGCCCGTTTCCACCCCCTCCCATCCCTCGCGTCTATTGAACCCCCAACCCCATGGATGCCGCTGCTTACCCAGACCTCGGTGAGCAGCGGCATCCAACATTTAACCCAAGGAGTCCTGACATGCTTTCTACCCTCATTCCCAAGTTTGCGACCGGCACGATCGTCTCCACCCCCGGTGCGCTCCATGCGATGCAACGTACCGGAACAGAACCGGCGTCACTCCTGTCTCGCCATCAACAAGGCGACTGGGGCGAGCTGGATCCTCAAGACGCCGCCGCCAACGACCAAGCTGTCAAAGACACAGGCCGGTTGCTGTCGGTCTATGTATTGCCCGATCAGACGCGCATCTGGCTGATCACAGAGGCCGACCGCTCGGCATCGACGTTTTTACTGCCCTGCGAATACTGAATCATTCATTTTTCAAAAGCACTTTCTACAATCCAAAGGAGGCCTGACATGCCCTATGTCGCGCTGATTATCGTTCTTGTTTTCCTGTTCCTGGCCGTGCGCTGTGACCAGCGCACGGCGTTTACGTTGCGATCGGAGAATCCTCATGAAAAAGTTGACGTTGGTGCTGATCGGGCTGATCGTTTTGATCGGCCTGGTCAGTTGGGTCTTGTTTCAGATCGGTCTGGCCCACCCCCCGGCCGTCCGGGTGCTGCAAGTCGAGCAGATCCAGCAGTTGAGCCAGATCATCACCGCGCGGGTCCGGGTGACTGAGCGGGTCGATCAGCGGATCGCTGTCGTGGGGCATGGCCCGCAGCGATATGGCGACCAACCGTATGTGACCCACTTGGACGCCGTGGCGCAACTGCTTGAGCCCTACGGGCCCGTGGCGCAAACCGTGGGCTACCTCCACGACGTGGTCGAGGACACCCCCGTCACTGCGGAGCAGGTTCGGGGCGCGTTTGGCGAGTTTGTCGAGCAATGTGTGAATTTGGTGACCGACGAGCCTGGGACAAATCGGCAAGAACGCAAAACAACAACGAACGCGAAACTGGCCAGCGTGCGCGGCGACCTTCAACTCGCACTGATCGTGAAAGCAGCCGACCGCCTTGCCAACCTTCGCATGTGTTCGCGTAACTCGGAAAACGAACCCAAGCTGGACATGTACCGCCGTGAACACGCAGCATTTTGCCAAGCCGCGTTCCGACCCGGGCTCTGCGACGCGCTCTGGGCGGAGATGGCGCACATCCTCTCCAAGCGCCCCGGGAAAGTATAACCACACGACTTTTCAGTTCGCGACCAACAGCTGCTCTCTCGCCGCCCAACAGCGTGAACCCGGTGCGGCACGTTGTCCCGGGCAAGTTCAACCAGTTGGCACTTATCTGCCCGCCAACGCCACTTTCCGCCCATGCTATGACCAAACTCCGTCCTGCCGCGCCTTGTTACTTGCCGACATGAACATCGCGTTACATCCTCGTGTTTGTTAAATTTGTGATGTCTCGTCTAGGAATAGAGTCGGAATCTCGCACTCCATGCAACTCGAATGCTGGATTCGCTGTACAGCACTGCGGTCCAAAAGCGGGCCGTGGCTTCGATTTTTCAGCCAAACGTCAACCGACCGTCGGCCCCGCCGCCCGCTCCGCTTTTCAACCGGTGTTCACATTCATTTTCTTGCCAAAGGTAAGTTGATTGAAAGTCGCCTTCAGCGGCACCGGCCGACACCCAACGCGGGCTCTCAAGGCCGAGGAGACCTTCAGCCGCCTGCGCCACACCCGCTATGCCTCTGAAGTTCTACTCATGCACACGGTCTGCCGCCGCGATCAGATTGATTGCAGATGGGTTTCGTTTGACGCTTACCAAAGGCGTGGGCGATATGACCACGGTGGAAGTTTTCAACGTGATCGCCAAATTACAGGCGTCGGACGGAGTCTAACGATTGGTTAGTTAGATGGCGGATGCCGGAAAAAGGTTGTGTAAATTCTTCAAAACTTCCCATTTTTGAGTACTGCGACAATCTGTCCATCGGTATATTGAGCGTGAAATGACAGTCATATCGGGTGAATCCCCGCTGGCGGTTACGCGCCTGGCGGATGTTACGCAGACACAACCTCGTGAAAAGGTTGCTCCCTATCCATGGATCATCGGACCGGCGTTTGACTGGATATTCGTCACCGGCGGCGGCGTGCTGCTTCTGGTGTTGGCGAACTGGGCCTTTCTAGGCTGGCGAGTGCCCATCAATACCAACGACACTGCATCCCTCGTTTTACTCACCTGCCTTTTCCTCAGCCAGCACCTATTTGCGGATTCGCACAATACCGCCACCTATCTGCGATTGTGGGGTAGCTCGATCGACCGCGATCGATTTAAGTTTCACCGAACGTGGCTTGTCTACATCACCCTCGCGCTTTTTGCCGCCGGATTGATCTGGCCGGTGGTGGTGAGCTATTTGGTCTTCGCATATTTGCTGGCGGTCTTCTGGCATTACGCCGCCCAGGCATTTGGGATGGCGCTGATCTACTGCTACAAGCGCGGATACCGGCTGACCGTGGGCGAGAAGCGGATTTTCAAGGCATTTATTCTCTGCATGAGCGGTATGGTGATCTTGCGGATGCTGTCAGTGACGCTTTACCGCCCGGTCAACTTTTTTGGCGTGCCCATGCCGACCTGGCCGGTGCTGCCTGAGTTTCTCTACCACGCGGCGATGGCGATCACCGCAGTGCTGTTGGTGGGGTTTGTTGGCGTCATTTTGCGAAAGCTATTCTACGAGCGAAGAATGATGCCCCTACCCGCGATCGCGATCGTCGCCACCGTCGCGATGCTCGGGCTTTCCAGCGCTGGTGCGAATTACATGCTGTGGTTCTATGTGCCGGGGTTTTTCCACGGCAGCCAGTACATCGCTGTGAGTCTGGCCTATCGGCTGAAAGAAGAAGGACTCGGCGAGAATGTATCGAACCGACAGATCGCCAAAGTGGTGACCGGCCCGCGCGGGCGTGCGTATCTTGGCCTCGTGGTCGTGCTCGGCGGGTTCTTTTACATCGTCGTGCCCTATTTCTTTGGGCAACTGGGCTTTCAGTACGCAATCGTGGCTGGGCTTTGCCTGGCTTGTATCAATTTTCATCACTTCATCACCGACGCTGCCATCTGGCGAATGAGGGATTCAAGGTGTCGGGAGATATTGATCGCGTGATGTTTATTTCATGCACGGGAAGGCGACATGGCAAATCAAGGCACGGTTCGCAGAATGGGGCGCGCGGAAAATGCGTTCACGTTGACCGAATTGTTGATCGTCATCGGCATCATCGGGATACTGATCGCAATTTTGCTGGCTGCACTGATGCGCGCCCGCGAATCCGCCAGACAAACCAATTGCCTGAGCAACATGCGCCAAGTGGGGCTTGGGTTGCAGTTGTATCTATTTAATAACAGGCAGACACTCCCACAGACGCGTACCGCAACGTCAGACATCGGCGGCGTGGTAGATTTCGGCGAACCGGCGGTCTATCGCCAGTACCCAAATTTCCTCGGTTCGCTGATTCCGCTTTCGGTTAACCCGCTGGTTTTCACCTGTCCCAATGCCACCGAAAGCACAGTGGCCGGGTATGCGCCGACGGCGACCAGCGATGCCAGCTACGCCGGAAACGCCGCGATTCTTGGCAGGCGCATTTACACGATCACCCAGCCGTCGGAAATCATCTACATGCAGGAACTCCGCGAACGCTGGAACACCGCGTTTTATCGGCCACAGGAGGTTGTCGTCACCCAGGCCGGACAACTCACCCCGAAGTACATCTTCTGGCACGCGCTGACAACGAATAATCAGGCTGCGTTCACCTCTCGCCATCGCGAAGGTGGCAATGTGTTGTTCGTCGATGGGCATGTGGAATATCGCAAGGGCACGGAACTGACGGCGTCGATGTTTGGCCTCGAAGACGGAGCGGGCACAGCGCCCAGCGGTTTTTCACCCGGCTTGAAAACCGATACGCAAGCCAACGCGCTTGGAAATTTTTATGCCGCAGGGACCCGCCCCGTCACCATCGCCGTGACGACCGGTCCGTACAACAATGATCCCATCGGCGGCGGCACCGCGCCTGGACCCGCCGGACCAGCCGGACCATCTGGACCCGCAGGACCTGCCGGACCGAGCGGACCTTCCGGCCCCGCTGGACCCGGCGGACCCGCAGGACCAGTCGGACCGAGCGGACCTGCTGGACCAAGTGGACCTTTTGGTCCCGGTGGACCCAGTGGCCCGTATGGACCCGCCGGGCCTTTGGGACCTGCCGGACCTGGCGGGCCTGCCGGACCTGCCGGACCTGGTGGGCCTGCCGGACCCGGTGGACCTGGTGGGCCTTACGGACCCGTAGGACCTCTAGGTCCCTCAGGCCCAGCCGGCCCGGGTGGTTAATTTTAATGCGAAGCAGGCAGGCACTTGACTCGGTTTGAAGTGCGTGAGGTGCTGAGTACACGGAACAATGCCCGCACCCACGCGCGCGAAGTTTCCCCTGGAATAAACACCCAGTACGTCACCGCCATCGACATACTGAACAGCGTCACGTTCTCCAGCATCAGCGCGAGCATGACATGGAAGAACACCATCGCGATCACCATCGGCAAGCGCCATCGCGTCCAGACCAGGATCGGAAACGATGCTTCGACCGCGATCGCGCCATATGTGCCGAGCATGCTCATCCACTTCGGATAAAACATCCACGGCCAAGGCCAGCGCGCCCAGGTGTCGTTGATCACCGAGAAGAAAAACGCGTCGCCGTTCAGCCAGGCCGGATCGGTCGTCAGCTTCATCGGCAGGCTAAAAAGATAGAAGCACGCGATGTTCAGTTGCAGCATCCGCGTCGCCCAGATCATCGGCAAGGGTCGCGGGTCGGGTCGGCCTTTGAGGCGTCGGCGTCGCAACCACGCATCCACCGACCATTCACGCCCCAGCGGCATGAACATGCACCAAAACAGCACCATCCGCAGCACCAAATCCTCAGCCCCAACCAGAATAATCTGCCGATGCACCAGCGAACTGACAACCAGCCACAGCCCGATCGTCATCGTGCGCGTGCAAAAACCGATGACGTATAGCAAGCCCACGACCAGCCCGATCCACCACCAGGTGTCAATGCTGATCGTGCCCTCGAAATAAGTCATCAGCGACCATGGATCATGGTATCGAGTCATATCGACGATTCCCGCGATGCCATCGGCCGCGAAGAAACGCCCCCAGTTGGGCGTATAAAACCCCAGCAGCACCAGCCACAGCACACCGGTGAAGATGCGAAGCAATCCCAGCGAGTACGGATCAAACCGCGAGAAAAAGAAGCTGTCCCATGCCCGCCAAAGCTTTTTCACTTGGGCACCTCCGGCGGAGGATAAATCTGTGCGGTATATTCCGGACCGGCAAAGTGCGATCCGGTGCGTTGGGCTTCGTATGTGCTTTCAACATAAGGCCGCCACCGCAACTCGAGAATGATCGACTTGATCGCAACGCCATTGTGCGACGGGTAGCGCCTCAGAAGATAGTTGACATAGCCCTGTTGCTCGCTCGGCCAGCGCGTCAGATGGATTTGATACTTGGCTTCTCGGAAATCGACGATTTGGTGTTGAAACCACGTTCGCGGGCTTTGCAGCGGTTCGGGCAACAGCACACGCTGGCCGTCGGCGTCGATGCCGATCGCGATGATCGTCCAATCCGATCGCCACACCGATGAATACATCTCCCAGCGGTTGTCCATGCCCACTTTGTGCGCGTACCAGTTCAAATAAAATGGAAGCCGCTTCAATTCCTCTGCGGTTGTGGCAGGCAGACTGTGATCGACTCGGTTCCAATAGATTCTGTCCGACCACGCCGGTGAATGCCGCCAGCCCCAGACGACCAAGTGCATGAGGATGAAGATGGATATCGCGATCTTTCCGACCGTCGCCACGAAAATGCCTTTCGCTGGACAGCTTAGCATACCTTTGGTTGGGCGATGACGCGACGGGAGAACAATACGCAGTTTGAAGCTAGACGCTTGGAGTGTCGCGTTGATCGAAGCCGAGGCGCGCTGCTGCCGACGGGCGTGTTCGGCGGCAGTGCGATCACCGCGAAGGCCATTCCGCCCGCTCCACTTTTCAACCGGTGTTCACATCCAAAGCCCATTGCCACAAGGCCGGTCCCATCACCCTTGGGACCGGCCTTGGCGCGGGGGTGTGCGAAGGCTGCAAGATCGCACGTCTTTTAGCTATCAGCCCGCTATCGTCAGCATGAGACGGGTGTGAAATGCATTTGCTGCACGCAAGTCTTCTACCGGGCTATCGCGATATAGAGGAATAGTCCGCTTCCGCTGGTAGTCGGCATGTAATCGCGGTTCTTCCTCAACTTTGATGAAGGTGCCCCGTTTCATGGACGAACACCTCAACTTTTCACTGAAGAATGCGTTTCCTTTATCTGTCACCGCCCCATTTCATCAAATATGCAGAAGAACCGTAATCGGGAAGCAGTGCGACGCGGACTTCGGAAGCACTGGCCTTGGGTAAGTTACCCATTTATCATTTGTTCTCAACCGGCTGTCGGCGATTCCTCTGGCTTGGCCTTGTCTGACGTTCGATCAGTGCCGCCGGATCGCCTCGGTTTGCCGCCGGTGGATTCGCGGAAGCGGTAGCTCTCGCCGTTTATCTCAAGGCGTCGAGTCCGGGGCGGTGCCGACCTTTGTACGTCGCCGGAGTTTCGCCGACGACCGATCGGAAGGTGCGGCCGAAGTTTTGCACTAAGCTGTACCCGCAGTGAGCTGCGATGATCTGAATGGAGAGTTGGCTCGTGCGCAAAAGGTAAGTCGCTCGCTGCATGCGGATGCGTGTAAGTTCTTCGTGCGGCGTGCGACCGAATCGCGACGTAAAGTTCTTCTCTAACCACCTTCGACCCACACCGATGGCAGACAAGACATCCTCCACGCTGCAGGGGTCGCAGGCGTGCTCGCGGATATAGCGAGCGGCCTTGGAGAGCAAGGGGTCTGACACCGCAACGATGTCCGTGCTTTGACGCTCGACTACACCGTTTGGCGCAATCAGACGCGGCGTCAGTGGCACGGCGCGGTGCATTAGAATCGCGTTCAAACGCTCGGCAGCGAGGAAACCCAGCTCTTCGTACGGCACATCAATGCTGGACAGCATTGGCGTTGAAATTTCGCACTGCAACTGGTCGTTATCAACACCGAGTAATGCAACCTGTTCGGGCACGGCGATTCCATTAGCGGACAGCTCCGTCGAGGCCATTCGTCCTATGGTGTCGTGCGAGCACAATAAACCGAGTGGGAATCCAATGGCCCGCAGGGTTTCAGGTAATGAGAAGTCGTCGCTGGGCAGATCTTCTGCACCCGCTCGCCAGTCTTGTGGAATCGAATGAACCGAGTGTCCGACCAGCGCCAACTCGTCGGCCATGCCCTGCAATCGCAGTCGCGCCGCCTCGCTGCGATCTCCGAGGGACCAGAAAGCAAACCGTTCGAATCCACGATCAAGGAGGTGTTTCGCGCCCATTCGACCGATGGAGAGGTCATCGGTGCGGACTGTGTGAATGCCCAATTTTTCGTAGTGCGCCAAGCAGTTCACCAACGGGTGTCCCCTTGCGATCAGGCTGTTGACGAACTCTTCATTGGCGACGGCACAGATGGTTCCGACATCGCGGTCCCACTCAGCGAGTCGAGGCACCCAAGGTCGCATCTCGACATGTAGACGCCACTTTGGTTTGGCGGTTCGGATGTACCGCACCACGCCGCGCAAGGTCTCACGCCCGGAACCCGTGTGGCCGTCTACCACGATGCGAACCTGTAAAAAAAGTGCGCCAGAACTCCCTGAACCCGACTTGTAGCCGGCACGCGTCTGTCTCATATTGATTACCAGGTTAATCAAACCGAAAGTAAATCACCAATATTATACTTGAAAATGCCGTTTAGCGAACTAGACGACGGTGTCTTAAATTGAGCATGTACTTGCGCAAAATGATCTTTTTTCCTCCCTGCCGCGTGTCATGATGTATCGTATGTGGAGGAGTAGTCAGCGTGTTGCTGACATCCATCAATAGTGCGTCGGCATGGGTTTTTCCCGATAGCCCGACACAGAAGCGCGGAACCAGTTCTATTTGGAGGCAGAAACATGTCGAATCGAATCAGATACAAACGTCAGCTCGCGGCGGCTGTCGCAGCGTTGTCAGGGCTACTTGTCGCCAATCAGGCGAACGCGGCCATTCTGGCTTCGTATACTTTTACGAGTTCCAGCACCTCGGCGACGAGCGTTGATCCCGGCGTGGCGGCGGGCAGCTTCACGCAGGGCGCGGGCCTGACGGGTAACATTTCATCTGGCAATCCCCGTTCGGGAACTTCCACCACCGGTAACCCCTCCGCAGGCTACTTCGTCCGTCCCGCAGGCGTTGCGACGTCAGAAGCTGGCGCGGTCGCAGGCGACGATTTCCTCTCGATCACGCTCTCTGCCCCCGCAGCGTCCGAGCAACTCAGCATCACCAATCTGACCTTTGACATGACCCACGTCGCGAATGTCACTGGCGGCGTCGGCCAGACACTCGCTTGGAGCTACACCGCGTATCTCCGATCCAGCGATGACAGTTACGCGACGACGCTGTCGTCGGTCACTGTCAACGTGGCTGCTGGCACCCAAACGCTCAATTGGGCGGGTAGCGGCAGGACGCTCGGCGTGGGCGGTTCCTTCCCGGCTTCGGTCGATCCGATCGAGTTTCGCCTGTACTTCGCAGCAATCAACTCAAGTTCTGGCGCGATTACTGACAACGGCACGATCGTTCGATTGGACAATGTTGCAGTAAACGGAGCGGTTGTCGTACCCGAACCTGCGTCGATTGCCGCCTTGGCTCTGGGCTATGTTGGCATACTCGCGCGTCGTCGTCGCACGGCCTAAATCGTGTCGCCGATGAACTTCCATAGGTTTGGCTATCGCACCCTTTGTCCTGCTCAACGGCAGGACAAGGGCTTTGGCGGCGAAGGACAGTCGCTGTTTTCTGTTTGGACGCCGACGTTGGCGTTTCGTAATCGAGGGTCGTTATGTACTGGACCAGGATGCAAAACCGGATCGGCGTCACTCGAGGGGGATTTACTCTGGTCGAGTTGCTTGTCGTCATCGGCATCATCGCGATCCTGATTTCGCTGCTGCTACCCGCGCTGAACAAAGCGCGTGGCGCGGCCCGCGCGGTGGCTTGCATGTCAAACATGCGGCAATTGGGGCAGGCGTTCTTTATGTACGCCGCCGAGAATGATGGGAAGCTCACCGTCGTCCACCAAGACGGGTGGGTGCAGCCGGTAGGATCATCCTCGACAACCGATGGAAACATGGTGGATTGGAAGGGCCTGATTCAAGGCTTTATTGGGACGCGTGGGTATGGGCTGAGTTTGAATAGCCGTGGTAATCGTGTGAATTTTTTTAACGAACACCGCGTCCTCGCCTGTCCGTCAGATCCGTTCTTCACAACTGGAATGAACATACCCACCAGCTTTGCTCGCGAGACTTCCTATGGGATGGGGGCCTACGTCAGTTGGTATCTCGACCCTCAGTCTAAAGGCACACAGCCTGGCATATCGTCAAAACGGACCGCCATCAGCTTAAGCAAGGGCGGGAAGTTGCGAAATGGCGTGCTGCTGACTGAAACGAATGGCGGATGGGGCGTGGCGGATTATCGTATGGACGACACTGGGCATTTATTAGTCAAGAACACCGACAGCCGGTGGGGCCCGGTGCAGTATATTCATTCCAACTTCCGAGCAGGCTTCCTATTTGTGGATGGTCACGTTGAAATGCGAAGCGACTTGCCGCACCCCATGGGGCCATCGAACAACGCTTTCGCCCTACTCAAAAATGGGACAACCCGTTTGAACGCCGACTGGTCATGGAGCAAGTTCCTCGCTCAAGCCCGGTAACGATTCGCGGGGCGCGCAGTGCAGCGAGGCAACCCGTTTGTGAATCAACGCCCTCTGCGGTCTCATTCTCCCTATCGAAAGCGTACACATGGCGACATACAAAGTGTTGATGGCTCTGCTCACACTTGCCCTGATGGTGATCGTGGCATGCAGTTCTCCAGTTGCGGGTGCTGACGTGGACCGCCCCTACCGCAAGGACGCCGTTCCGGATTCAACCTCGATCCGCACCAGTTTTGAAACCGAAAGGGGTAGCGGCCCGGACATGCTGCTCGATGCGAACGAGAAGACACGAATGGTTCCTGTCGGCAACACGGCGGGTACGCCGAGTTCGATCTTCCTACGTTTCATCAAACCTCTCGAAGATTTGGCTGGCGTAGCGCTCGGCCCTTCAGACGCGCTCGGAAACTACTTTCCTGAAGAGATCCGGTTTTTCGTCGACACCACCGGTAACGGGACCTACGACCAGTACGTCGGACGTGCCGTCGGGCTGGGTCCAAAGGAGAAAACTGCCGGCGATTACCTCTTCGACCGTAAACCCGCCAAGGTGTTCGGACTTGAGATTCGCATCGTCAAGCAAAGCCGACGCGGCGCGCAGCGCGCCGCGATTCTTACTGACCTTTCACTCCTTTACAGCAACGCCACGTGGGGAGGTGAGCTAATTGAGCCGCAGGAGGGCAAGAACACCAAGCCGATGGACATCCGCGCGGACATTGAAGCACCGATCCCACTGTTACGGTGGTCGCAGGCGAAGAACGTGACGGTCTTAAAAGCGGATCAAAACAGGCAAACTGTCAAGGTCGTTGAAACCGACGGAAAATCGGTTCTGGACGTAACATGGAAAACCGACGGTAAGTCGTTGGCTGAAGTCAGTCCGGGGGGCTCACCGGCGTTGCATTTGTTCAACCAGGGCGTCGTGCTTTCGATCCCCGTGAACACGGCGGCGTGTCCGGGATTTACCGGTCTGGGAGTCCGCGTCGTAGACTCCCAAGGCGAGACCTTTCAATGGGGCGGGAACGCTGACCCGAAGAATACAGGCTGGCAGGACGTTCGGATCCTGCTCGACCCCGCGCGCAGCAGCGGCAACTGGGGCGGCGGTGCTGAGGGTAAAGGTAAGATCGACGAACCCGTCCGAATCGCGACGCTGGTCTTCAACGCACCCAAGACCATGCCGGCAACTGGCGGGACGATCCTGGTCAGAGATATTCATCGAAATACCTTTGACCCGTCGCAAGTCGGTCCGGAAGTGCTGCTTAAACAACTCAAGGCGACGACCACCAGTGCCCGACCCACGATGGTATTTACACCAAAGGACAAGGGCCCGGTCGCATTGCGCGTGACGCACACCGGCGAGTTGCCTGTCGACGCGACGCTCGCGATCGACGCGACCGACTTCAACGGAGCGACCGCACGATGGAACGGGCCGGTGCTTACAGTCAAGCCCGGTGAGTCTGCCGACGTTTCGGTCGATCCGACGTTTGCGATGTTCGGGTGGTACGAGCTGTCGATTCTCGCAGTCAGCCCGGACGGCAAGACCTCGGCGGCAATCGGCAAGACCATGGCCGCCTACGTCGAGCCGGCAGGCGTTCAATCCCTTCCACCTGCCAACGAATTCTGGCTCGGAATTGACGCGCGACTCAGTTCCAAAAAGGACCAGTGGGTCGTCGACGCCTGTGCGCAAGCCGGTTTCGACCTGCTCCGTGCCGGGGGCTGGGACGGGCACACCGGGCCGGGCAAATTCGACCACCGATGGCGACACACACTGATGGGCATGGCCAAAGACGCCAACATCAAGCCCTTCAACAGCATCACTTTCACACCCGGCTGGGCCGTGCAGGAAAAGGACAAAGGCAAGAATCCCGCTAGCCGGTACGCGCCGCGCGAAGAGGCGCTGCGCGAGTACATCCGCGAGATCGTCCCGATCAACAAGCAGTACGGCGTAACAATCTACGACCTTTGGAACGAGCCTGATCTCTCAGGATTCTTCAAAGGCACGACCGATGAGTATCTCGAATTCATGCGCGTCGCTTACGACGAAATAAAAAAGAACCAACCCGACGCGATGGTCCTCAGCGGCGGCATCGCAGTCATGCAGGGTCATGGCGGGCACGGACTAAACCCCGACATGATCGGCAGAATGATTGTCGACGGCCAGGATTCGTACGACGCCATCAGCCTGCACCTCCACGGCGATTTCAAGACCTTCCAGGAGCAAATTGACGGACCGGTCGCGCAATATCGCAAACAGCTCCGCAAGGACAAGCCGATGTTCTTCACCGAAACAGGTGTCACAAACGCGAGTCGTCGAGTCGGCGCAAGTGAATTGATGAAGAAGATCGTTTTCGCGCGGGCGCGCGGCGCGATCGGATTTACCACGTTCGTGTTTCACTATAGAAACGAGATCGCTTACAGCCTCATGAACGCCGGCCCGTCGTTCGAGCCGTTCCCGGCGTGGGTCGCCCATAACGAGCTTGCCAAACTGATGCGCAGCACACGTTTTGTTCGGCAAATTGACGTCGGCCCGGGCCTGTGGGTGTTCGAGTTCGAAGGCAGCAGGCAAACGCTTTTGGTCGGCTGGGACGAGTCCGCAGACGACACCGGGCAGCAAGCACTGGTCGTATTGCCCACCGGAGCAGCCGCCAATCGCATCGATCTCATGGGCAACGCTCAGGAGATGACCGCGATGGAAGGCGTCGCGCCGTGGGGACTTAGCCGGACGCTGAGCTATTTAACGATCCAAAATGGTAAGCCTGACGTGCTGGGATCGCTCGCATCGTTCAAGGACGAGCCCAGCGCCGAGCCCGGCCAGGCCGCGAAGGCGACCATCTCACTTCGCAATCCACTACAGCGCGAGGCCACGTTTGTGCTTGACTGGACCGACCACAATGGTGCTGTAAAGCAAGACCGCATCACCGTCGCTGCTCGCGCGTTGTCACAGGCGTCGATGGACACATTGATGCCAAGTGTCGCGCGCAACCAACGGCCGCGCGTGAAGGTCGCGTTTTCGATCGAAGGCACACCTTGGAAAGGTGAAGCGTCCGTCGCGATCAACGCGGCTCAGAGTATCCCCGCCGGCGACATCACTTTGCGCGAAGCCGACTATATCCTGGAGACCGATAACCACATTCAAAACAACAACGCCGCCGATCCAACGCGGGCAAAATATACATGGAAAGGCGTCGACGATTTGAGCGCCCGTATGTGGCTTTCGCTCGACGACAAAAATCTGAACGTCACCATTCGGGTTAAAGACGACCAGCATCATCAACCCAACGACCCAGCCAATATGTGGCGCGCCGACGGCGTACAGTTCGCGATGCAAGTCCCGGAGCGCGGCAGCTACTGGCTCATCGGATTCGCCCGAGACGACACAGGAAAGCATTGTACCTTCGCGTGGAGCACACCCACTGGCATGTCGGCCGACTACGCAAAGAAGATCAAATTGAAGACCGAGCGAACTGACAGTGAAACTGTCTACCGTGCGAGCCTTCCGCTCGACGGCCTTGGCGCGACGGGCGACCAATTGCGTTCGCGAACAACGTCAGTCAACCTCGTCGTCAACGACGACGACAACGACGGCGGCGGGCGTAAGGGATTCGCGTACATCGCCAAAGGGCTTGGCGTTGGCGCGGTAACGCCCCAAGAGTGGCCGCGTGTTACCTTCAAATGATTGTTGATTCGACGCTGAGAAGGGCTGTAGAACTATGAAACTGTTTGAAGGCGATCGTTCGCGCTGGTTCGACATTGCCGAATCGGCCAAGGCTGAGTTGCACCGACTTGCCCCGATCGACGGCGAATTCATCGTTCCGTTTCGCAGCAACGACGCCCGTTTGGGCTGGTCAAGTCGAGCGATCGAGCGGGCGACCAGCGGGCCGCAAGTCATCGATTTTGGCGTGCATCACGTCGGCTATGCAGAGTTCGAACTCGTCGGCTCTCAACCGACTACGCTTCGCTTTGGCGAAGAACTGGCCGAGGTGTGCGAAACGCCCGGCGCGTATCCAGGAAAGCTGCCCGGCGATTGGCTTCATCCTGTTGAAGTCGACCGCGTGGTAAACGGACGGCGAACACATTCCGGCAGACGTGCGTTTCGCTACGTTCGCGTCGACGGTGCTCAGGTCATGCACGCCCGTGTGACCGGCGAGTCGTCAGCGCGGCACGACATCTGCTTACCAGATCAAATTGAGCCGCAGTGGCGTGCGATTGACGAAGTCGGTATTCGCACGCTCCGCAATTGCATGCACGATGTCTTCGAAGACGGTCCCAAACGCGACCGCCGACTCTGGTTAGGTGACTTGCGATTGCAGGCGCTTGTCAATGCCGTTAGCTTCCAACAGTTCGATCTAGTAAAGCGTTGCCTCTATCTGTTCGCCGCGTTTGCGAACGAGGACGGCACCGTACCCGCCTGCGTTTTCTCACACCCAACCTGGCACGGCGGAACCGAGTTCATTCCCGATTACTCACTGCTATTCGGCCCCACCGTCCTCGACTATCTTGACCACACCAACGACATCACCACCGCACGCGACCTCTGGCCAGTCGCACTGCATCAAACCGTCGTCATCGACCGCTTCTGCAACATTGACGGCCTCTTCAACGCACCCGAAAACATCTGGCAGTTCATCGACTGGAACGGCGACCTCGACCGCCAGGCAAGCGAACAAGCCACCGCCATCTACGCACTCAAAAAGCTTCTTCGGTTGGGCCAATCCCTCGGCGTCCATGCGGGGGTTCTCAGTCGATTGCGCGACCGTCATCGGCAGCTCACCAACGCCGCCCAGACCGCACTGTTCGACTCGACCACTGGCTGCTTTTTATCCGGATCATCACGACAACTGTCTTGGGCATCGCAAGCATGGATGATTCTTGCGGGCGTGATCAAGGGCGACGAGGCTCGCCGCGCGATTCACCATGTGATGATCCGTTCCGACTCCGTCCGCCCGGTGACACCGTACCTCTGGCATCACGTGATCGACGCAATGATGCAGTCAGGAATGCAGGAAGAAGCGCTCGCGATCATGCAAGACTACTGGGGCGGTATGATAGCGCGCGGTGCGACCACGTTCTGGGAAGTGCACGACCCCAGCAGCGCGTACCTGTCGCCGTACGCAAGTCACCTCCACAATAGCTATTGCCATGCATGGAGTTGCACGCCTTCGGTGTTTCTTCGAAGCGCTGCGCGCCTCACGAATCGCCAACGACATCAGCCAGCGATGCGCCGGTAGCATCGAGTCAGGTTCTCGGTAGACATAAAGAGAATCATCTGGCCTACCTCCCTGCGGGTGGACGGACGCCCCTCTATTTTTCAACTGGCACGACGATGCCCCGCATGATCAGATTCTGGCAGACAAGGAACACGGTGAAGGTGGGAATGGCGGCGATGACGAGACTGGCGTAAGCCGCACAACAGAACCGGCCTCAGCCCGGCCTTCCCCCGCAGCGTGCACTTCCTGGTGCTGTGCCGATCCCTGCAAATCTGGTCGTCTCTAATGTAGCATCGGGAGCCGCAATCGCGCGGACCACCCTCCCCGCATTTGTTCTGTCACCAATTCAAATCGGGACATCGAATTGAATGGTCACGGCGAACGAATCGTCGTCCAGTGCAAGCAATGGCGGGCCTACAGGGTCGGCGTGCAGACACTTCGAGAGCTTCTGGGCGTTGTGGTCAGCCGCCAGGCGACGAAGGGCATTGTCGTGACGTCCGGCCGATTCACTCGGGCAGCAATCGCGTTCGCCAAGGCCAATCCGATTATCGAAAGTATTGATGGAGTAGCGCTGGGTGAACTGATTCGTGACGTCCAGACCCATAGACATGAAATGGAATCCGTTTCGCAGCCGCCCCCGCCTTTGGTGCCGCTTGAGCGGTCAAGTCCTTCTTGTCCGTCTTGTGGTTTGCCGATGATAAAGAGAACGGCACGGAAGGGATCGAAGGCTGGGAGCAGCTTCTGGGGCTGCAGCCAATTCCCCACATGTCGTGGAACTCGACCGCTGTAAGGGCCGATCTGACTAGAATGTTGGCATGAAACGTCGTCCAACCGATGAATATTCGTATACCTGTCCGACCTGCGGTGAACAGATCATTGTCCCGTTGGATCGCTCTGCGGGCGATGAGCAGGAATATGGCGAAGACTGCCCGGTATGCTGCAACCCGAACACCATCCACGTCGAGTTTTTGGGCGATGATGAACGGCCCCGTGTCTGGGCCGAGGCTGAGTAGATCGAGACTATCGATCGGGACAAGCCGCTTCTTTCATCACAAGCCAACTGACTGCTCGATGACACGACTCCGGTCACCATGAATATTCTCAGAAGAAATGCGAAAAGCACTAAATCTCTGACGTAAACGGGGCAGTATATGTGATGAACACAACTGACATGACGCGATCGCGCCGTATGTTTTGGACAATTTGCCCGTCGTCCCAAGCTCTTCCTCTTGAAATCGGCACGCAATTGATCCGCCGTAGACCGTGTCCGAGGTGACGCCAAGACCAGCATCCCCCCACAGGAACCGATGACAAACGACTCTGATCACCGGCAATAATCCGGGGAGGAATACTAAATCAATGAATATCCCCCCCCCCCGAACGCGTCATAATAGGTGAGGAGTACGGTACCCATTGGCGGCCAATACGGCGCCCGTTGATGCCCTAAATAAGTGCGTCCGCTGCGTCATGATAGGTGATGA